>CAIUOO010000445.1 GCA_903900795.1 uncultured Gemmatimonadota bacterium
CCGTGCTGTATCACCTGCGGATCATGCAGCGGGTGGTGCACGGCATCGCGTGGGTGATGCAGCGGACGATGGGCACCTCCGGGGCGGAGTCGCTGGCCAACGCCGGTGGCATCTGCGTGGGCCGCATGGAAACGCCGTTGCTGGTGCGCCCCTACCTCGCGCGCATGACGCGGTCGGAAGTGTTCGCGCTGATGGTGGCCGGGCTCGCGTCGATCAGCGGCGGGCTGCTGGTGGCGTACGTGGGGCTGTTGTCGCCGTTGTTCCCGGACATCGGCGGTCATCTGGTGGCGGCGTCGTTCATGTCGGCGCCGGCGGCGCTGGCGGTGGCGAAGCTGTTGTATCCGGAAACCGAGGCGGCCGAGACGTCGCGGGGACTGCCGGTGGAGTCGGAGCACAGCGCCGATGTGAACCTGATCGATGCGGCCGGCCGGGGCGCCAACGAGGGGCTCTTCATGGCCCTCCGGGTGGGGGCCATGCTGATCGCGTTTCTGGCACTGCTGGAAATGGTGAACGCGGGCGTGGGGCTGCTGGGGCGGACGGCGGGCGTGGCCGAGCTGTCGCTGCAGCGCATACTGGGGGTGCTGATGGCGCCGGTGGCGTGGCTGATCGGTGTGCCGTGGTCGGATGCCCAGGTGGTGGGGGAGCTCATCGGGGTGAAGACGATCCTCAACGAGTTCGTGGCGTTTCGTCAGCTGGCCGACCAGCTGCACGGTCCGGGCGCGATCAGTCACCGGTCGATGGTGCTGGCCAGCTATGCACTGGCGGGCTTTGCCAACTTCGGATCCATCGCGATGCAGATCGCCGGGATGAGCGAACTCGCCCCCGACAAGCGGCCGATGCTGGCCGAGCTGGGGATGCGTGCCTTGCTGGGGGGGACTGATCGCCTCGCTGATGACCGCGGCCGTAGCGGGAATTATGCTGCCGTGAGTCTGTCGCTATTTTGTCTTGATATTGTTGTGAGTTTGTCTTGAAGCTGTCCTGGTACACAGCCGATGATGCCGATAAAAAGTCCATGGGCGCGCTGGTGGTGAGCGGCACGCTCACGCTGGACACCACGGAGCGGGCGGGGGTGGTGCACGCCGAGGTCCCGGGGGGGTCGGCGCTGTATGCAGCGGCGGCGGGGAGCCTGCTGCTGCCTACGCGTCTGGTGGGCATCGTGGGCGACGACTTCCCGTTCGATGCGCTGGCGCCGCTGTGGGCGCGCGGTGGCGATCGCGCCGCGGTGGAGGTGGTGCACGGCCGCACCTTCCGGTGGCATGCGCGCTACGCGCCCGATGGCGACACCCGCGAGACGCTGGCGCGTGTCGCCGGGGTGGCGGACGGTCGGCTGCCCACGGTGCCGTCGATGCCGACGCGGGACTTCGCGCTGCTGCTGGGGAGCACCGATCCGCGGGTGCAACAGCACGTGCGTGAGGCGTGCCCCACCGCGGCCGTGGTGGGGCTCGACAGCATGGCGCACTGGTGGCACGCGCGCGCCGATGCGTTGCGCGCGCTGCTGGCGCAGGTGGACGTGCTGTTCGTGGACGAAGACGAGCTGGCGCAGGCCACCGGCGATCCCGACGCCACGTCGGCGGTGGCGCGGGTGCTGGCGCTCGGGCCGGCGGTGGTCGTGGTGAAGCGCGGGGCGCGGGGCGCGTGGATGCAGCGCCGGGACGGCGCGCCGGTGGCAACCGCGGCGGCGCCCGTTCGGGAGGTGGTGGATACCACGGGGGCCGGCGACGCCTTCGCGGGTGGGTTCATGGCGGCACTGGCGCAGCAGCCGCCCCTGTCCGACCACGAAGTGCTGCGCATGGCGGCGGCGATCGCCGCGTTCGCCGTGGAGGGCGTCGGCCCGGCCGCCCTACTGGCCGCCGATCGCCCCGCGGTGCAGCGCCGGCTTGGCGGCTGAGCCCTCGCGACGGCTTGCCGGGCGCGCCCGGATGACACGGGTGATCGAGGGGGATGACGCGATCGGCGCGACGGGTCGCCGGGTCGCAACGGGTCGCCTGGTGGCGATCAACCCCTGACGCCCGTCTGCCGTACGTACCGTTCGGCGTTATGCGAGTCGCGGTCGCACCCGTATCGCGATAACGCGCAGTATCCACGCCATGGCGAGATAGAACAGCAGAATGCCGCACGCATTCCGGAACGCACCCATGAGGCCGAGTTTCGACACGTCGACGAAGAAGTACGGGTACACCCCCACCACTTCACCGCGCCCCACCACCATCGTGAAGTAGGCGGTGGGGTACGCGCTGAGTTGCAGCGCACGCGGGGCGAGCGGTGCCCCCGTGACGTCGGTGCTCATCACCCAGTAGACCGCATAGAGCGGTGGCACCAGATAGTGAAGCCCGAGGTTGGTCACGGCCTCCATCCCCACGGGATGATGGATGGTGCTGAGGAGAAAGTGGTACGCGATCCCCACCAGCAGAATGGCGGCGGCGGCGGTCCACGTGACGTGCAGATGCGCGAAGAAGCGCGCGGCCGCGCTTTGCGGCGCCACCAACGGCACGGTGAGCACCAGCGCCACCAGCAAGTTGGTGAGAATGGTGAAGTACGCGAGGTAATCGGCGAGGGCGCGCGCGAACGTTTCGCCGCGTGCGACGCCGTTGCGGATGGAATACACCAACTGCACCAGCACCGCGGCCCAGGCAATGGCCGCGGTGGTGAGGCGAAGCGTTTTCGTGATAGACATGGTGTTGAACATGGTTCGCGTTACCGCGCGTTCATCCAACGATCTTCGAGCACCTGCACCGACTTGGTGTATTCCTTACCACCCACGCTGAGTTTCACGA
>CAIUOO010000446.1 GCA_903900795.1 uncultured Gemmatimonadota bacterium
ATGACGCCACCGTCGTACACCAACCCCACGCTCTGGTGGACCGTGTTCGGCAACTGGCTGTTCGGCTCCAAGCCCAACGAGGCGCGCATCGAGCGGCGTGTGCGCGCCCTGCCCACCGCCGGAGCCGACCGACTCGCTCGCGTGCGCGCCGTGCTGGTGGGGCATGGGCACTACGACCATCTCATGGACCTGCCGGTACTCGCGCGCTATATGCCCAACGCTACGGTGTACGGCAGCCGCTCGGTGGTGAACACGCTGAGCAGCGTACCAGCCTTCGGCGGCAGCAGCACATCCGCGTCGCGACTCGTCTCCATGGACTCGCTGGCGGGAGAGAGCGGCGCGCGCCCGGGACGATCGGTATCGATCGGTGAAGTGGTGCAGGTGCGCGCCATCGCGTGGGAACATGCGCCGAACCTCGGCACGCATGTCATCGCGCGTGGCAACGTGACCCAAGCGAAGTCGGCGCTGCCGCGCGGCATCTTTGGATGGAAACTCGGACGCGTGTATGCCTACGCCATCGATGTGCTCGACCCAGATGGCAGCGTGGGCACGCGCGTCATCGTGCACGATGCCGGCGCGTCACCCGAGGTCGTGCGTCGCGCCGTGGCCGTCATCGGCACGATGCCACCCGCGCGCAGCACGGTGCTCATCATCACCGCCGCCAACTTCGATCAAGCGCCGTCGTACCCCGACATCCTGCTCGCCAGCATCGCACCGGAGCACGTCCTGCTTGGGCACTGGGAAGATTTCTTCCGGTCGCCGGAGAAATCCGAGCGCGTCGTGCGCGGCATTCATGCGCGGCAGCTGATCGAGATCGTGCAACGCTACCAGGGCGATCGCTGGACTGCGCTGCGGGCCGGCGCCACACTCAGGGTGCGCTACTAGGCCCTCGCGCCAACCGACTAGATTTCCCCGTCATGCCATCGTCCCTTCCCACATGCTGCCCGCGCCGATGACCGAGCCGATGAGTGATCCGCGCCCCGTCGACCCGCTGCACGGCATCACCCTCAAGGCGATGGTCGAGCATCTCGTCGAGCGATACGGATGGGACGGACTGGGCGATCGCATCGAGATCCGCTGCTTCACGCATGATCCCAGCGTCAACTCGTCGCTCAAGTTCCTGCGCAAAACCCCGTGGGCGCGTGCCAAGGTGGAGTCGTTGTACCTGCATTCGGCCGCTCATCCGCGGAAGACGCCCAAAGTGCCCGCGGTCGAATAGCGCCCTCGAGGAGAAGACCGCCTCGAACGTAAACACGCCGCCGGACTCCTCACGGAATCCGGCGGCGTTGTCACCTCACAAGCTTCAGCGCGCAATCACCCGCACTCACTAAACCCGCACACGTGGCACTTCACGCAACCTTCCGCGAACTCCAGTTGCGAGCCGCAGTCGGGGCAGGTGCCCATGAACACTTCCCCGCCGCCTGATCCGAACTCGATCGGCTGCATCTGCTCCGCACCGTTCGTCATCGGCGGACGCGTGAGCGGCACACCGGCAACGGGCGTGGGCATCGGCGGCATCATCGGACTCACCGGCGTCGGCATGCCAGCCTGCGCACCGCCCGCCAACAGATCCGTCTGCACGCCCTGCTTGTCACGCCACCACTGTTCCAGCGCGATACCCACCGCATCGGGCAGCGAGAGCACCTTGTTCGGTCCGAGGCCCACCGCGCGGTCGCTGGAGATGCCGCGCAGCTGACGATGGATCTCCTGCAGCGAGATCCCGCTGCGCAGCGCCAGCGACACCAGCCGGCCGATCGCTTCAGCGTCGGCCATCGCCGAGCCGCCGGCCTTGCCGAGATTCAGGAACACCTCGAACGGTTGTCCCTTCTCGTCTTCCGTGATGTTCACGAACATCACGCCGAGCGGCGTTTCCTTGCGGATGGTGGTACCGCGCATGACTTCGGGACGCGAGCGCTTGCCACGACGGCTGGCGTTCTCAGCCTCGGCACTGAACAGCGCCTTCTTGGTACGATCGAGCTCGTTCTGCAACTCGGCCATCGTCCCCTGCAACTCGCCGAGCTCACGCTTGAGCGCGGCCGCCGCGTCGGTCGTGGCCTTGTCAGCCTTCGGGGCATCCGGGGCGCCCGCGGCCTTGGCATCATCGCGCTTGGCGGCGGCGTCCTGCGTGGCACCGGTGCTGAGCACCTGATTGTCGCGCGAGCCGTCGCGATACACGGTGACACCCTTGCACTTCATGTCGTACGCCATCTCGTAGATCGCGCGCACGTCGTCCTGCGTGGCGGCGTAGCCGAAGTTGGTGGTCTTCGAGATCGCCGAGTCACAATGCTGCTGGAACGCCGCCTGCATCTGGATGTGATACACCGGCGCGATGTTGTTCGCCGTGTTGAACACCGCCTGCCACTTGAGCGGCACGTCGGCGTGCTTCACGGTGCCTGTTTTGGCGATCCGCTCCATGAGTTCGTCGCTGTACCAGCCTTCGGCCTTCGCAATCGCCACGAAGTCTTCGTTCACATCGGGCATCATCACGCCGGCCTGATTGCGCATGAATGCCACGGCAAACAACGGCTCGAGTCCGCTGGAGCAACCGGCAATGATGGAGATGGTACCAGTGGGCGCCACCGTGGTCACGTTGCAGTTGCGCAGCAGCTGCATGGGGCGAATCCGCTCGCCCTGCTCGTCGCGCGCGCACGTGGCATCGGGACCAAAGATGGAGCGCGCCCACTCGGGGAATGCGCCGCGCTCGTTGGCCAGCCGCTCGCTTTCCTTTTTTCCTTCGACATCGAGGAACGCCATGACCTTGCGGCCCATCTCCACGCCTTCGGCACTGTCGTACGGAATGCCCAGGCGCACCAGCATGTCGGCAAAGCCCATCACGCCGAGTCCGATGCGGCGGATACGCTTGGAGAGCGAATCGATTTCCGGCAGCGGGTACTTGTTAACGTCGATGATGTTGTCGAGGAAGTGCGTGCTGAGCGCGATATCGCGACGCATCGCGTCCCAGTCGACTTCGCCGTTGTTCACGTAGTACCCGACGTTCACTGAGCCCAGGTTGCACACGTCATACGCCAGCAGCGGCTGCTCGCCACAATTGTGTACCACGAAACCGTTGCCGATGAACGAATGCGTGAGCGGCTCAGTGAGGTCGTACACCATCTCCTCACCCGCCGGTTCGAGACGCGCAAAACGCGCCGTGAACGACTCGCGATACGGTCCGCGCGCGCCGTAGCTCGCCACGCGCGAAATCAGCGCGTTGCTCTTGGCGCGCGTCAGGAAGCCGATCTCTTCGGCGAAGCGCAACACGTTGTCGCGCGAAATCACGAGATCGTGGTCGGCCTGGCACGACACCTCAGATCCCTTGATGGTGACCGTGCGCGCAGGATGACGATCACGATAGATGCGCGACGCGATGCCGAAGTTCAGCAGCATTCGCTGCACATCCTGCAACAACGGCATCGAGATCGACGTCAGCCGCACGGACACGCCCTTCTCCGGCGTGCCGCTCACGTGTCCATCAGCGGTGAACAAGGCCTGCAGAAACCCCTGCTGCATCGTTTCCGACCCGGCCAGGACCGCGCAAGGCACACGATCGAGCTTCGACTCGGCTGTGACCCCGAAGCGTTCGGCCACCAGCGCGCGAAGGCGCGTACTGCTGACCGTCGCCATCTCGCGCGACGGGATGTCCACCACGCCAACCGGTGCGCGTCCGCTCAGCCCCAGCATGTCATTCACATCGTTCGAGAACGACGTGGCGACCTCACGATCATCGCCCCAGAAACCCAACACGGCACCGTGACCGGAGTCGCCCGTGATATGTCCGTCCGCAAGGAGCCAGCCGAGCACGCGCCCCTCTTCCGACGTCCCGCCGTTGCCGAACCCCCCCTTCACATTCTGAATGTGCAGGGCGTCGCCCTCGGTGAGCGACTGCGCCTCCACCCAGCCTCGCGCGGTCATGAACCGATGATCGGCCGTCACGCGAATCTCGTAGCCCTCACGCGTCACCACGCGGAACACCGGCTTCACGCCGCTGGCAAACGGCACGCCCGCAGGGCCCACACGGCCGGCGCTGAAGCGCGCATCGAGCGTGACCGGCATCGCCGTGTCGCTTTCGGCCAACGACGCAATCGGCAGTAGGCCGTTGCTGGTCGACACCAGCGTATCGCCGGTGACGCACGGGTTCGTGGCCTCGTACGCACCGAGGTGCGGCACCGGGTTGTACCGGTTCGCTTCATCGATGAAGAACACACCCGGCTCACCGGTGCGCCACGCGCCGAGGATCATCTTGTCCCACACATCGCGCGCGCGGGCCTGACCGATGACCTGACCATTCGACGGATCGAGCAGGTCATAGCTGCTGTCCGCCTTCACCGCGTCCATGAACTTGGTGGTGATGCCCACCGAGATGTTGAAG
>CAIUOO010000447.1 GCA_903900795.1 uncultured Gemmatimonadota bacterium
AAACTCATCAACAAAGTCCTCCGCCCCCTCGGGTACGTCCTTGCCAAGACAACAGGCTCGGCGCGGTTGCAGAATACTCAGGTCGCCGTCCGGGACTTCGCCCTGTTGTGCGCCTTGCCGCATGTATATGCCGGAGAGATCCTCGATGCGCTGCCTGCCTCGATGGCCCAGTTGCGGCAGGATCTTTTCGTCCTTGCTGAGCTCGGTTTCAAGCGAGGCGGGTTTTTCGTGGAATTCGGGGCCGCCAACGGCAAAGAGCTGAGCAATACGTGGCTGCTCGAGAAGCGCTATGGCTGGTCCGGTATCCTCGCCGAGCCCGCGCGATGCTGGCATGTCCCGCTGGCGGCCCACCGGAGTTGTGCGATCGAGCACGACTGCGTCTGGAAGACCACTGGCGAGACGCTGGAGTTCCTGGAGACCGCGCAGCCGGAGCTGGCGACGTTGGCCGAATTCCAATCTGTGGACATGCACGCGAACGCCCGCCGCTCGGCCAAGCGTTACAAAGTGAAGACGGTGTCGCTGGCCGACCTGCTGGCCCGTCATCATGCCCCGGCGGCACCGGATTATCTCTCCATCGATACCGAGGGAAGCGAATACGAGATCCTCCGGGAATTCGATTTCGAACGGTACCCGTTCAAGGTCATCACCTGCGAGCATAACCACACCGCTGCGCGGACGAAGATCTTCGATCTGCTCACGCGGGCCGGCTATGTGCGTAAATTCGAAGCCCTGTCGAACTTCGACGACTGGTATGTCAGGGCTTAGCTGATCCGGAGGCCAGGCCGGATGATCCGGCGCAAAGCCGAAGCCGGTGCTACCTGGCCTGACAGAGGTGGTCGAGGGCGACCTTCGGCATGGAGCCGGGCAGCGGGGTGGCGTACCCCGGGATCCCGACTTCCTTGTGCTGTGCCACCTTCGTGCCTTTGGCGTCGCTGTAGTACCAGTTCTCCTTCACCGCGACGACCTGCTTTCGACAGTCGAGCATGAGCAGCGTGCGTGAACTATACCAGTTCCCGCCGGGCACCTTGGTTGGCTTGTGAAACTGCACGCGTAGGGCGGCGGTGATGATGCCCGCGTCGCGCGTCACCGACTTCGCCTCCAGCAGCACCGTACCGCCGGTGATCAGGCCGATCGGCTTCGGTGACTGCGCCGCCGCCACCGTTGCGGCCACCGTGGCGGCAATCACCTGGGCCGTCGTGACGGCCCAGGTGATTGCGAGCCGGCGTGCGCCGCTCACGGAATACTCGGCGGCATGCGCCCGGCGTCCATCGCGGCGGTTTCCGACGGGGCGATTTTGGCGATGCGATCGTTGAAGAACAGCAGCAGGGCAAAGGCGATGGCCCACTGGAAGACAATCGTGCCGATGTTCTCGATGCCGAACGGGTTGAGCGCGCCTTCCCCGCGTACCTGCCACATCCACCAGCCCATGAGGGCGATGGCCTCGAACGGCACGAGGTACTTCATGAACACGTCGAACCACGCGCCGATGCGAATGTTCGAGTGCTCATGGTTGAGCTGCTCCTCGCGGAACTTGGCGGGGCCGATGCGGTTCACGGCGATGGCAAAGAACAATCCAGAGGCCATCAGGCCAACGCCCCACACCCAGTCCTGATTATGGAGCATGTCGATGGAGAAGGCCGACGGCAGGCCGAGCACGAGGCCGAACACGCCCACCACCCACACCGCCTTCGCGCGCGTCCAGCCCATGTCGAGCAGCACGCGCGTGCCGAGTTCCACCATCGAAATGAGTGAGGTGAAGGCGGCGAAGAAGAGCGCAAGGAAGAAGAACGTCATGAACAGGCCGCCGGCGGGCAGCGTGGAGAACAGCTTCGGGATCCAGATGAACGTCACGCCTTCATTGCCGGCTCCGAAGATGGTGTTTTGCACCAGATCGGCATTCAGCGGCGCACCCGACGCCACGGCCTTCGCCAGGTCGGGGAAGTCGGCCAGCGCCTGCGGGTTGCTGGCGATTGACGCCACGAGCTGCGGCACCACCGTGAACACCGTGCAGAACACCATCATGCCGGCGCACAGCGACACGGTGTTGTTGGCGATCGGGAGGATGAAGCCGTTCAGCGCCGTGTCTTCGTTGGGACGCATGTAGGCGGCGTAGGTGAGCACGAGGCCCCAGCCGGCACCGGTGTCCCACGCGTTCTGGGTGAGCGCCTGCAGCCAGATGTTGGCGTCGCCTAGGCGGTGCCAATCCACGCCGTAGAAGTAATCGAGACCGGCACTGGCGCCCGGCAGCATGAGCGCGCGGCCGGTGAGTAGCAGAATGATGCCGATGAGAATCGGCATGAGAATCGTGGTCGTGCGTTCGATGCCTTTCACACCCTTCGCCACAATGAACGTGGCGGCAAGGATCGAGATCACGTGCGGCAGCACCGGCGCGGTGGTGGTCGAGAAGGTGCGCCAGAAGCTGACGGAGTTGTCTCCGGTGACTTCACCGAGGCCGGCCGCGATCGCGTAGCGCAG
>CAIUOO010000448.1 GCA_903900795.1 uncultured Gemmatimonadota bacterium
ACGCGTTGCCATCGTCGATGCTGGGCATGCTGATCAACAGCGATCCGGTCACGAAGAGCGTGCTGGCACTTTTGGTGGTGCTGTCGCTGATCTCATGGGCAATCACGTTCTCCAAGTGGCGCGCCTTCAAGGCGGCCGAGAGCAACGGCCGCGCGTTCATGGCCGACTTCGAGCGCGCCCGCGGCATAGACGACGCGATGCTGTGCGCGCAGCGGGCCATGCCGAGTGCGTTCACGGCGGTTTTCGCACGCGCAGTGTCGTTCCTCAATGACACGAAGCCGGCGCTTGGTGCCACCAGCGATCGTACGGCGCGACTTTCCGGCTCACAGGTCGAGGCGCTGCGGCTGGTGCTCGACGCCGAGGGATCGAAGGCGCGCGAAGAGCTCGGGCAGTACATCCCATGGCTCGCCACCATTGGCAGCGTGAGTCCACTGATCGGACTATTCGGCACGGTGCTCGGTGTGATCGAGGCGTTTGTCGGTATCGGGCAGAAGGGATCGGGAAACATCCAGGCCGTGGCGCCCGGTATCGGCACCGCGCTGATGGCGACGGCCGCGGCGTTGGCCGTCGCGATTCCGGCGGCCTTCGCGTACAACGTGTTCGCCTCGCGCCTTAATCGCTTTGACGACGCGCTCGAAGGATTCGGATCGGAGCTGACCGCACTGATGGTGCGTGACGGGCGGATCTGACGATGCGTCGCGGCCGCCGTCGGGACCGGGCTGGTGTGAACGCTGAGATCAACGTGGTGTCGCTGATCGACGTGATGATGCTGTTGATGATCATCTTCATGATCACCGCGCCGATTATGCAGGGCGGGGTGGACATCGCGCTGCCGGCGGCGGATGTGGCGCCGCTCGAGCCGAAGAATGGTCTTGTGATCACGGTGGATCGTCTCGGGCAGATTTTCGTCGATGAAACGCAGCTGTCGTTCGATGAGTTTGCTGGCAGTATCAAGGCGTTGTCGGACAAAAAGGGCGGCGGTGGGGTTTATCTGCGCGCCGATGAAGCCGTTCCGTACGGAACCGTGGTGCGCATTGTCGCTGCGATGAAGTCCAAGGGGATTGCGGATGTGGGGCTCGTCGCGGAACCGGACGGCAATCGGTGAGTCCGTCGCGCGCTGCGGCACGGCCGACGACGCTCGGTCGTGGAATTGCGTTCTCCTCGCTGGTGCACCTTGTGATTGTGGCGGCGGCCATCTGGTGGGGGGCGCAAGCGGAGGCGCCGCGGCCGCCCGTGTATCGGGTGGAGCTCGTAGGGGCGCCGCCAGGACTGCGGCAAACCGGCGTCGTGACACCGGCGTCGCCGCCATCAGCGCAGGCTCCCGATATCGCCGGCGCCGAACGGGTGCCCGAAGAGAAAGTCGTGCCGACCGCCTCGACGGCGAAAAAGGCCGTGCCGTCGCCCAAGGCGACCCCCTCGACGTCGCGCACGAAGCAGGCGGGTTCGAAGGCCGTATCGCCGACGGCGTCGAATTCGACGGCGGCACCGAAAGCCGGTGCTGGTGCGCAGGGGGGCAAGGGGGCGGATGTCGCCAACCTGAACATTCGCGGGATCGAGTTCCCGTATCCCGGGTACCTGCAGAATGTCGTGAGGCAGCTTACCCTGAACTGGACGCCGCGCCGTATGTCGGCGTCGCTTGCATCAGAGGTAAGATTCAGTATTCGACGCGATGGCTCGGTGATGGCAATCGAAGTCGTGAAGGGGTCGGGGGATCGCATTTATGACCTCGATGCGATGGGCGTGATCGAGGCGGTTGGCTCGACCCGCGGATTTGGCCCGCTCCCTCTGGGATGGACGGATGATGTGCTGATCGTGTACTTCACGTTTGACTATGCGTTGCGACCAAACTGACCGCATGCCCCAGATGATGTCCCGTTGCCTGTCACTTCGTATGATGCCGCTCATTCCCGGAGCGCTACTGGTCGTCGCCGCCGCCGTGCCGACGGGCGCCTCGGCGCAGCCGCAGCCGCCGGGCGTGAGCCTCAGTACGCGCTACGTGGCGGGGCAGAAGACCGCAGTGATCGTGCTGCCGGTCAAGGGCGTGAGCGGTGATTCCGTGACGACGATCCTCGCGCGGGATTTCGATTACAGTGACCGCTTCAACGTGGTATCGACGTCGACTGCGCCGTTGGTGAATGGCCCGCCGAATTACGCACTGTTCAGCAAGCTCGGGGTGGACGGCATCGTGCAGCCGACGTTGTTGCCGTCGGGCTGGGTCCGCGTGGCGTTGCACGACGTGTCGAAGAAGTCGGTGTTGAACAGCAAGGACTTTCCACTGCCCTCGGCGGCCCTCTCGCCGGCCTGGCGTTTGGCCCTGCATGGAGTCTCGGACGCCGTCGAGGAATGGATCACCGGACAGCGCGGCATTGCGCAGACGCGTATTGCGTTCACGCGAGGGGGCCGGGTGTGGATAGTTGACAGCGATCGCGCAAATGTGACGCCGGTAACGCCGGGCGGTATGTCACCGCAATGGCTGCCGGGCGGTCGAGGGCTGGTCTACAGTGTGCTCGACGGCGTCCGCAATCCGATTATGGCGACGGATCTCGGCACCGGGTCGCAGCGCACGCTGGTATCGACGCCCGGCATCGAGCATAGCTCGCCGGCGATCGCTCCCGATGGTCGGACGGTGGTGTACGCGCGGGGGACAGAGAGCGGTACGGATTTGTACGCCATGCCGATCGAGGGCGGGGCGCCACGCCGGATCACCGTGGGGCGCGGCCGAGCGAGTACGCAGCCGACGTTCAGTCCTGATGGGCAGCGAATCGCCTTCATGTCAGACCGCTCGGGGCATCCTGAAGTGTATATTAGCGATCTGGATGGAACGAACGCGGAGCTGCTGACGGCGGCGGCGTTCGGCGATCGCGACTACCGAGCAGGGCCGGATTGGTCTCCCGACGGTCGCCTCGTGGCGTTTCAATCTCGAAACGGCGGCACTTTTCAGATCATGACCATCAACTTGCGCGACCAATCGGTGAAGTTCGTGACGAACGACGGCCGGAACGACGACCCTTCGTGGGCGCCGGATTCTCGGCATCTTGTGTTTTCGTCCACGCGGGGCGGAACGCGCCAGTTGTGGATCGTAGATATCGAAACCGGTCGCTCGCGCCAACTCACCTTCGGGTCCGAGGCGAGATTGTCCGCGTGGTCCCCGCGGTTGTTGTCGCAGTAGCCACTGTCCCTTTCACTTTACCCTTCGGAGTTTTCCGACATGATGCGTGTCTCTCGTCTGACCTTGGTGTTGGCCTCCAGCACGCTGGTGCTGGGTGCCTGTCGTAAGAAGCCGGTGGTGGCCCCGCAGGCCGAGCCAGCGCCGGTTGTACAGCCGCAGCCGACACGGCCGCCGGCTGCCACTCCCGCGGCGCGTGACACGATGGAGGAGTATCGTACGAAGTTGGCCGCGACTCGTGCGCGCCTCTTGGAGACGATCTACTTCGAATACGACGCGGACGAACTCCGCGATGAGGCGAAGGCGACGCTGGATGCCAAGATTTCGGTGCTGAACGCCAATCCGGCGGTGAAGATCCGCATCGCGGGTCACTGCGACGAGCGCGGCAGTGACGAGTACAATATCGCCCTGGGCCGCCGTCGCGCCGAGGCCGCGAAGCGGTACCTGACCGACCGGGGCGTCGACGCGTCGCGTATCGAAACGGCGTCGTTCGGGCGTGAGCGGCCGGCGGTGCAGGGGACGACGGAAGAAGCGTGGTCGCGCAACCGTCGCGACGAGTTTGAGCTTATCGCCGGCGGCGATCAGCTGCGCGCGCAGTGATGAGCGCCGCTGCAATCGGAATTCGGCACATGCTGCGCTCCCGGCTGCGGCGGCTCGTTCCTCTCGTGGTGCTTGTCGCCACGGGAGGTTGTTTCGCCACGCGCGGAGATGTGCGGATCGTGCAAAGCGACATCGCATCGCTGCGCGTGGAGATCCTCAAGAATCAGCTGGAGCAGCGCGATGCGCTAACCCAGACCATGCGGATGTTGCAGGGCGCCAGCGACTCGTTGGCCAAGGTGAGCGCCCGTACCGTCAGTATTCAGGGCGACATCCGCGGTGAGATGCGCGCGATCCGCGAGCAGATGCTGCAGGTGCAGACCTTGCTCGGACAGAGTCAGGCGACGATCGCCCGGCTTCGCTCGGAGATCGAGTCGCGCAGCGCGGCCCCGGTTGCCGCGCCGCCAACGGGCACGGTGCCACCCGGTGCGCCTCCCACGAGCGGCCGTACGCCGCCATCCGCTGATAGCGCGGTCACCCGCGCGCCGGGGCCGAACCAGCTGTATACCGATGGTCGCGATCAGCTGACCCGCGGCAGCAGTGGAACGGCGCGCATGTACTTCCAGGAACTGCTCACGAACTATCCCACGTCCGACTACGCTCCCGACGCGCAGTTCTGGATAGCGGAGTCATACGCGAAGGAAAAGAATCTTGCGGCCGCTGATGCGGCGTATGCGGCGGTGGCGAGCGTCCATCCGACGTCGGAGAAAGCCTCGACTGCTCTTTACAAGCGTGCGCAGCTTGCTGTGCAGCAAAGCAACATTCCGCAGGCCCGGCAGCTGCTCGAGCAGGTGATCGCGCGCTATCCGCGCAGCATCGAGGCCGAGCTCGCGGCCGATCAACTCAAGACGCTGCGCTGACCGCGCGACCAGGACGACTTCGCTGATGTCCAGCAGTAACAGTGTGGAAATGCCGTTTCTCGACCATCTCGAGGAACTGCGCTGGCGGCTGTTCAAATGTGCCGTCGCGATCGCCCTTGGCGTGGGCGTCGCTTTCGCGCTGTTGTACAGCAAGCAGGTCGACATCATCGCCTTCCTGTCGCAGCCGATTCAGCCGTATCTGAAGCAGCCGCTCATGGTGACGCACGTGAGCGATCTCTTCGACATCGTCATGGACGCGTCGATCACGCTGGGGCTGATCGCCGCGTCGCCCGTGCTGGCCTGGCAACTTTGGGGGTTTCTCTCCCCCGCGCTGTACGGTCACGAGAAAAAGGCCGTGATCCCGGCACTCGTCGGCGCGGCGGTGCTCTTTTTGGCTGGTATGGCCCTGTCGTTCTTCTACGTGCTGCCCGTGACGCTCAGCTTCTTCATGAGCTTTCAGAGCGGCTCCGTGCAGATCATGCAGACGGTTGATCAGTACGTCAGTTTCGTGATCTCGATGTGTCTCGCTTTCGGTGCCATCTTTGAGCTGCCGATCGTCATCGCGTTGCTGTCGGCGATGGGCATCGTGCAGCCGCAGTATCTCTCGAAGTTCCGGCGCCACGCGTTCCTGGGCTGCATCGTCGCGGCCGCGCTGATCACGCCGGGCTCTGACCCGACGTCGCTGATCGCGCTGACGATCCCGCTGTACCTGCTGTACGAGGTGTCGATCACGGTGTCGAAGTTCATCAGTCGTCGCCGCGAGCGGCGGATCGCTGCCGGGGACGAGTGAGCCGTATGGTGTCCGCGCGCGATCGGTGGCGTTCGGTCGTTCTTGCCGTCCTGACCCTCGTGCTCAGCGTCGCCGCGATCGCTGCGCCGCTGCAGGCCCAGCGCCCCGTACCGACCCGCCCGACTCCCGCTGGAAAGGCGGCATCGGGGAAGGCGCAAGGCTCGGACAGCTTGGCGCCGCTGAGTAAGGATCGCGAGGTGTTCAACTGGACGCCCCCCGACTCGCTCATGCGCGCGCTGCTCGATCGTGCGGGGTATCGGGTGGTGCAGTACCAGGGGGATACGGTCTTCTTCAATGCGCTGTCACGCGCCTTGATTCTCAAGGGGAAGCCGTCGGCGGTGCAGCGCGACGAGACGATGATTGTGGGTGACTCGATCGTCTATAACGACTCTACGAAGCGCGTCGTGGCCATTGGTGACACGGTGCTCCTGCGTGATCCACAGCAGCAGGACGCCGATGATTTCATCGCCAAGGGCCGCATTGAGTACGACCTGCAATCGAAGCAGGGCGAAACCGGCGCCTTCTCCACCTCGGTGACGTCGGGCCAGCGCCTGTTTCTGAGCGCCGAGCGGGGCATGATCATCTCCGACTCGGTGGTGAGCGGTCGTCATATCGTGTTCGCCAAGAACGGATCGTTCACGTACTGCGATCACGCCGAGCCACATTTTCACTTCACCTCGAAGGACATGAAGTTCGTGTCTGAGAACGTGATGGTGGCGCGACCGGGCGTGTTGTACATCGGCGAAGTCCCGGTGTTCTGGATTCCCTTCTTTTTTCAGGATGTGCGGAGCGGACGGCGGAGCGGCTTGCTCACACCGAACTTCGGCATCGCCGAACTGTTCCGGAATAGCCCGTCGTACCGGCGCAGCATTACGAACATCGGGTACTTCCTGGCCATCAGTGATTACATGAACGCCGAAGCCTCATTCGATTGGCGTTCTGGCGCCCGGAGCACGGCGGAGGATCCGGGCTTTCTTCGCGGCAACGCGGAGCTGCGATACAAGTGGCTCGACCGGTTCATGAGCGGCGAAACTGCGGTGTCCTATCTGGCGCAGCGCAACGGCACGACCAACACGTCGGTCACCTGGAATCACAATCAAGAGTTCTCGCGGCAGACCCGCCTGACGGCCCGCTTGAATTGGGTGCAGAACACGCAGATTCAGCGGCAGACGACGGTCAATCCCACGGCGGCCAACGCGACCATCCGTTCGCAGTTGAACTACCAGACCAAGGTTGGTCCGGCGCAGATCAACGTGGGTGGAAGCCGCGTGCAGTATCCCGGTCGTACGCAGGTCGACATGGATTTCCCGTCGCTGAACGTCACGGCGGGCACGCTCGCCGGTGGTCCGTTCTCGTGGACGCCGTCGCTGCGCTTGGCCGTGACTGGGCAGAGCAAGCTCGATCAGGGGCTGCAGTTCCCGTACGTGTATAACATCCGTCCAGGTGGCGGTCTCGACAGTTCGCGCTTCAATGCGAGCCGCCGGAATATGCAGTTCGGCTTTGAGACGCCCATCAAGATCGGCGACTGGCAGTGGAACAACTCGTTCACACTGTCCGATCAGTATCGCAATTTTCCGGAGCAGCGCGAGATCATCGGCGTCCGCGACACGTCGATTCGATCCACGCGTATCTTCGCGAAAACGTACGACTCAAACTTCGATTGGAATACGTCGTTCGGATTGCCACGCTTCTTCCAAGGCACGTGGAACCTGGTGCCGTCGATTTCGGTGAATAACGTCGACGGCGCCTCGGGGTTGTTTGTTCGAACCGAACGCAGCGGGGGCAAGTGGGTGCAGCAGTCGAAGCGGCTCAGTTACGCGCTGTCGGCCTCACCCACGCTGTACGCCACGTTGCCTGGTCTCGGATCGGTCGCCAAGATCCGTCACTCGATCACGCCCGGTATCAGCTATAGCTACTCGCCAGACGCCAACGTCAGCGATGAGTATCTGCAAGCACTCGGACGGACGCGCGTGGGCTACCTCTCCTCGCTTGCGCAGAACCGGGTGTCGCTGAACCTCTCGACCAACCTCGAAGCGAAGCTCAAGTCGGATTCTGATTCGACGCCGGAATCTGGCAAGAAGATCAAGCTGTTGGCATTGAACTTTTCGTCATTGTCGTACGATTTCATCCGCGCCGACTCCACCGGTAACGGCTTCACCGACAAGATGTTCACGATTTCGGGGCGCACCGATCTGTTGCCCGGTCTCGATTTCCGCGCCTCGTATGATCTGTTTCAGGGCGACCCGGCCTCGGACACCGCCACGTTCAGTCCCTTTCGCACCGACTTCGGTGTCACTTTCTCCCTTGATGGAAAGTCGGGACTGGTTGCGCTCTTCGGTCGCTTGCTTGGCATGTCGACGGCGCTGGAGGCCGTTGACAGCACGAACGCGTCGCGCTCTGCGTCCGACCAGAACGTGGCGCAGCAGAGCCGTCAGATGAATGCCGCCGGTGGTGGGAGCATGCGCGGCATGCAGGCGTCGTTGCCGTCCGGTGGCGGATGGAACTTGAATCTGCAGTACAACGCGGCGCGACAGCGTCTGCCGCGTGGCGGTACGCAGATCGTGAACGATCCGTCAACGTTCTGCGAGCCTCAGCGCGCACTCGGACTGTTCGTCTACGATCAGTGCTTGCTCAACGCGCAGAGCGCGCAGGCGACGGGATTGACGTCGGGACAAAGCGCCATTGGTGCCCCCGTGTTCATCCAGCCGGCCACGCAGAACATCTCCGCGACGTTGTCTTTCAATATCACGCAGAATTGGTCGGCGCAGTGGAGCACGCAGTACGACGTGGAGCGTGCCCGGTTCGCGAGCCAGCAGGTGGGACTGCAGCGCCAGTTGCATGACTGGAATGCCGTGTTCGCCTTTTCGCAGACGCCGAGTGGAAGCTTCGCCTTCAACTTTTATATCGCGTTGAAGGCGCAGCCGGAACTCAAATTCGATTACGACCGGCAGACGTACCGGTCGTCCAGTGGGTTCTAAGCCGTCGGTTCGACCGGCGCGGAGGCAGGACACGATGCTGCTGCTCGACGGGCGTTCGTTGCAGATCGCTGACGTGATGGCCGTCGCTGATGGCAGGCAGATCGTCGGATTGGCCCCCGAAGCGCGGTCGCGGATGCAGGTCACACGCGACGTCGTCGAGCGTGCTGTGGCGCGTGCCGAGCCGGTGTACGGCATCAACACAGGTTTCGGAAAGCTCTCCGAGGTCACCATCGCCGGCGATCAGCTGGCGGCGCTTCAGCGAAATCTTGTGCGGAGTCATGCGGCGGGTGTTGGTGATCCGCTGCCGGAACGCGAGGTGCGCGTGATGATGCTGCTTCGCGCCAACGTGCTCGCCACGGCCTATGCCGGTGCCCGCCCGATCGTGGTCGAATCGCTGCTCGCGATGCTCAATGCCGGCGTGTTGCCCGTCGTGCCGGAGCAGGGCAGCGTTGGCGCCAGTGGCGATCTCGCGCCGCTCGCGCACCTGGCGCTCACACTTATCGGTGAGGGCACCGCCCGTTTTCAGGGACGCGAGGCCCCATCGCTGGAGTTACTGACGGCGGCGGGACTCGCCGCCCTCACGCTCGAAGCAAAGGAGGGACTCGCGCTGATCAACGGCACGCAGGCGCACACCGCCGTCGCGTCACTGGCGTGTGCCGAGCTGACTCGGCTCTGGCACACGGCCCATGTCGCGACCGCCATGAGTCTCGAATCGTTGCTCGGCACCCCCGATGCGTTCGATGCGCGCATTCAGGGGGCGCGCGGACAGTCGGGGCAGATGGAATCGGCGGCGATGCTTCGCATGTTGCTCGAAGGCAGCGAGATCCGCGAGTCGCATCGCTTCGGGGATCCACGCGTGCAGGATGCGTATGCGTTGCGCTGCGTACCGCAGGTGCACGGTCCCGCGCTCGATGCGCTGCGCTTTGCCCGTGGCGTCATCTCTCGCGAACTCAACGCGGCCACCGACAACCCGCTGGTGCTCGCGACGGGTGAGTTGCTGAGTGGCGGCAACTTCCACGGGCAGGCCGTGGCGATGGCAAGTGACTTCCTCGCGATCGTGTGTGCGAACCTCGCCGTTATCAGCGAACGACGGACGGACCGTTTGGTCCACCCCGATTTCAACCAAGGCCTGCCGCCATTTCTGGCTGGCTCCCCAGGTCTCGAATCCGGGCAGATGATGGCGCAGGTCACCGCCGCCGCGTTGGCGAGCGAGTGTAAAGGGTTGGCGCACCCAGCCAGTGTGGATTCGATTCCGACTGACGGTAATAAGGAAGACGTCGTTCCGATGGCGATGGGGGCCGCGACCAAGTTGCGGCGCTCCGTGCGTAACCTTCGGCACGTGATTGCGATCGAACTCATCGCCGCTGCCGAGGCCCTCGAGTATCGTCGTCCCTTACGCAGCAGCATCGCCGTAGAGCGCGCCCACGCGATCATCCGAGAGCACGTCGCGCGGGCCACGGGCGACAGACCGCCGGCCCCCGACATTACACGGTTGGGAGATGCGGTGGCCTCCGGCGCATTCGACGCACTTACCGAGGGATTCGTGGTATGACTGACACCGTGATCATCGCGCCGTCAACCGACTCCGCAGCGGGCCTGAGCGGACCGCGCGAGGTCCGCGCCTCCCGCGGCAGCGCATTGGAGTGCGTGGGCTGGGAACAGGAAGCCGCACTCCGGATGCTGATGAACAATCTCGATCCTGACGTCGCCGAGCGGCCTGATGACTTGGTCGTGTATGGCGGCACGGGCCGCGCGGCGCGGTCATGGGAGGCGTTCGACGCCATCGTTCGCACGCTCAAGACGCTGGCCAACGACGAGACGTTGCTGGTACAGAGCGGCAAGCCGGTGGCGGTGTTCCGCACCCACGAGAATGCGCCGCGCGTCTTGATCGCGAATGGTAATCTGGTGGGCCGCTGGGCCAATTGGGACGAGTTCCGTCGGCTCGAGCGTGCTGGTCTGACGATGTACGGCCAGATGACGGCCGGCTCGTGGATTTACATCGGTTCACAAGGAATCGTTCAGGGCACGTACGAGACGTTCGGTGCGGTGGCCACTCGACACTTTGGTGGTACGCTCGAGGGGCGCTTGGTCGTCACCGCAGGGCTGGGCGGTATGGGCGGCGCGCAGCCGCTTGCCGCCGCGATGCACGGCGCAGCGGTACTCGGTATCGATATCGATGCCTCGCGCATCGAGAAGCGCATCGAGACGCGCTACTGCGATCGCATGGCGTACTCGCTCGATGACGCGCTTGCGTGGCTGGCCGACGCGCAGGCAGAACGGCGCGGGCTCTCCGTTGGATTGGTCGGCAACGCGGCCGATGTATTGCCAGAGCTCGTCCGTCGTGGCATCACCCCCGACGTGGTCACCGATCAGACGAGTGCCCATGATATGTTGGTGGGCTACGTGCCCGTGGGCCTGTCCCTGGCCGAGGCGGCCGTGCTGCGCGCCGCGGATCCCGCCGGGTACATCGCACGGTCCACCGCGTCGGTCGTCGAGCACGTGCGGGCCATGCGCACCATGCAGGACCGTGGTGCGATCGCCTTCGACTATGGCAACAATATTCGCACCGTGGCGTTCGACGCCGGTATCGACGATGCGTTTCGGATTCCCGGCTTCGTGCCTGAGTACGTGCGGCCGCTCTTCTGCGAGGGCAAAGGCCCGTTCCGCTGGGTGGCGTTATCCGGCGATCCCGCCGATATCGCGCGCACGGACGAATTGGTGCTCGAGCTCTTTCCGGATGATGCTCAGCTGCGTCGCTGGATCGAACTCGCCCGCGAGCGTATCGCTTTTCAGGGACTTCCGGCGCGTATCTGCTGGCTCGGGCAGGGTGACCGTGCGCGGTTCGCGCTTGCGATAAACGACCTCGTAGCTCGTGGGGAAGTTTCAGCGCCGATCGTCATTGGTCGAGATCATCTCGACACCGGCAGCGTGGCCTCACCGTTTCGCGAAACGGAAGCGATGCGCGACGGAAGCGACGCCATCGCGGACTGGGCCATCCTGAACGCCCTGCTCAACGTGGCCAGTGGCGCGTCATGGGTGTCGTTCCATCACGGTGGCGGCGTCGGGATCGGAAATTCGTTGCACGCCGGACAGGTGATCGTGGCTGACGGTAGCGAGCGCATGCGTCGGCGGCTCGAGCGCGTCCTCACCAATGACCCCGGCATTGGCGTCGCCCGGCATGCAGATGCGGGCTACGATGTGGCGATGGTCACCGCGGCTCGCGAAGGCATTCGTCTCCCGATGCAGGAACGCTGATGCTGTCGAGTCGATATCGTGCGTGGCACGTGCCGATCTTCCTCGGGAAGTACGCATGGCTGCGTGCACGGAATCGACCAGTGCTGCTGAATTTTGAAGTCACGATGCGCTGTAATGCGAAGTGCGGCTTCTGTGATTATTGGAAGACGCCGGCCGAGGCGAAGCACAGTGAGATGAGCGACTTCGCCGAGATCGCGCGTCGCTTTTCACCGATGCTCGTCACCTTTACCGGTGGTGAGCCCACGCTGCGCAAAGACCTCGAACAGATCGTGGCGTCGGTGCGGAAAGCGGTGCGCTTCACGTACGTGCAGATGATTACGCATGGCGCGATGCTCTCGCTCGATCGCGCAAAGTCCCTGTGGGACGCTGGCGTCGACCAGTTCAATATTTCGCTGGACTATCTCGACGAGCGACACGACGCGGCGCGTGGTATCCCGGGTTTGTCCTCCAAGATTCTCGACTTGGTCCCGCAGATGAAGGCGGCGGGGATCGGGAGCGTACGGTTCAATACGGTGATCAAGAACGACAATCTCGATCAGATCATGCCGATCGTGGAGCGCGCGGCCGCCCTCGGCGGTGGCGTGAATTTTTCGCTGTACACCGATTTCAAGAATGGCAACGGCGACTATCTGCTCGGCGACGGACAGCAGCGTGAACTCGAGAAGGTCGTGCAGCAGCTCCTCGCCTACAAGCATCGTACCCGTGGGGTGATCACGAACTCCGACTACTATCTCGAGCAGATTCCGCGCTATGTGCGCGGCGAGATGACAGAGCCCTGCCGCAGTGGATCCACGACCATTCATATCGATCCGCTGGGTATGGTGCGCCGCTGTCCGGACTTCAAGCCCGACGGACGCTGGCAGGACTACACAGGCTACGAACCGATCAACTGCAATGCCTGTTTCTACGCCTGCCGCGGAGAGGCGCAGGCCCCGTTGCGGCTGATGTCGCGCGTCAGGGATGTGATGGCATGATCGAACGGCAATCCGCCGGCGACGACGTCGTGACGCTCTTCGTGAACGCGGCACAGACCGTCACGTGTGCAGGGCCCGCGCGCGCGCGTCGTGGCGCCGAGATGCAGGACGCCGGCGTTCAGTCAGACGTGGGGGTGGCGGTGCAGGGCGATCGCATCGTCGATGTCGCCGCCGATGCGGCGCTGCGTCGGCGCTTTCCCGGCGCGGCCGAGGTGGACTGCGACCGTGGCGTGCTGGCGCCGGGGTTTGTTGACTCGCATACGCACGCCGTGTTCGGCCGGGGTCGTTACGAAGAGCACGAACTGCGCGCCACGGGTGTGCCGTATTTGGAGATTGCGCGTCGTGGCGGCGGCATTCACGCCTCGGTGCGGGACCTGCGTGCCCGCAGTGACGACGACCTCTTTGCCTGCGCCGTACCCCGGTTGCAGACGCTTGCTGCGGGCGGCGTCACGACGGTGGAAATCAAGTCCGGGTACGGACTCAGCGTGCATGACGAGCTGCGGACCCTGCGCGTCATTGGGCGCCTCGCCGCCGCCGGCCCGCTCAACATCGTGCCGACCTGCCTTGGAGCGCACGAAGTGCCGCTCGAGTATCGGGAACAGCGCGACGGCCGGGCGGCGTGGATCCACTGTCTCACGAACGAGCTCTATCCCGCGGTGGCCGCCGAACGGTTGGCGCGGTTCGCTGACGTGTTTTGCGAGCCTGGGGTGTTTACCGTGCCCGAGACGAGACGGTTGATGGAGTCGGCTCGGCATCACGGCATGGCGCTCAAGCTCCACGCGGACGAGTTGCACGATGGGGGCGCCGCGGCGCTGGCCGTCGAGATGGGGGCCACGAGTGCCGACCATCTGGCGGCCATCTCTCTCGAGGGGATCGCGGCGCTGGCCGCGTCGGGTACGGTGGCCACGCTGTTGCCAGCGACGATGCTCTTTCTGGGAACCGGACAACAGGCCCCAGCTCGCGCGATGATCGAGGCCGGGGCCGCGATAGCCGTCGCCTCGGATCTGAACCCTGGCACGTCCCCGCTGCTGTCGTTTCCGCTGGTGCTTACTCTCGCGGTCAGCCAGCTCCGGCTCTCCGCGTCGGAGGCCTGGATCGCAGCGACCGTGAACGGGGCGGCCGCACTCGGACTGGCCGGGTCCACTGGTCAATTGCGCCAGGGATTCCGGGCGGATATCGCCGTGCATGCCGCCGATGATTTCCGTGCGTTGCCTTACTGGTTTGGCGAGCGTCTCTGTCGGGTGGCGTGGGCAGGTGGGCGTGCTTGTCACCCGTCCCTCTGAACCCTAGCTTCCGCCGCGTCCGCCCTGACGTGCTCACGCCTTTCCCGCGGGCCCGCCGTTGGATCGTTCGTCCAGCTATTCGGAGTCATTCTCGACCTCATGTCTAACGCCGCGAAGCACCGGAAGAAGGCGGCTGAGTTCGAGCAGCTGAGACAGATCGATCGCGCGATCGCCTTGTACGTCCGAGCGATCGAAGAGAGCGAGCTGGCCGGTGAGGATGTCGACGTCGCCCTGCTGAACAAGGTGGGCGACCTCGCCCTGCGTCAGGGTCGCGTTCCCGACGCGATTACGTACTACGAACGTGCCGTCGAGCATTACGCGAACTCCGGTCTGTTCAACAACGCGATCGCGCTCTGCAGCAAGATTCTGCGTAATGCGCCTGGGCGCGCCAACGTGTACTTCACGCTTGGGCGGATTTGCGCCCGGAAGGGACTCCGCGGCGACGCCACGCGGAATTTCCTCGAGTACGCGACGCGCATGCAGCAGGAAGAACGGGTCGACGAGGGGATGCGCGCGCTTGCTGAAGTGGCAGAGTTGATGCCCGAACTCACGGAGGTGCGTCGCCTGGTGGACGACCATGCCGACCGTGCGGGCATCGTGTTGCCGCGTCGTCGGACGCCGTCGATCGCCTCCATGGCCTTGAGCGAGGAGGGCCCCCCATCCACCTATCGGGACAAGTCACAAGACCTGATCTTCCTTGAGGTCGACTACGGAGCACCGGTGTCCCGCCGCACACCGACGTGTTCGACGCGAATACCGACGCCGTCTCTCGCCATCACACCGGCGCGTACCACTGAGGCGTCCTCTACGGCACGGTTCCCCGCGCCAGCTCTCGACGCCGACACGGAGCCGTCCGTCAGTGCCTCGCTCGACGCCGCGATGATCTTTGATCCCGCCGACGCGGTCGACGCGAAGGCGGCCGTGATGCCGGCAATGGACATCGCCCCGTCCGATCTGCCACTGCTCGAGGGCCTCGAAGCGTCTGCCGATTTCACCGATGTCGGGGCGGTCCCCCTCCAAGAGCTCACGATCGAGGAGATCGCGTTGGCCGACTCGGTGGTCGACCCATCCGTGCTTGTGCGCGACGTCATCTGGCGTCAAGACCCGGACTGGCGCGCCGAGGTGCACCCCGAACGTGGCCTCCAACCCACCGGGGAGCAATCGGCGATCTCCGACCCGTACCAACTTCTCGACGACGTCGTCGCGGCGGAGGTGGGAGCGCTCGCGGAGGTGGAGTTGGAGGTGGAGTTGGAGGCGGACGACGAGTTCAAAATGATGGACGAGGAGCCGCTGCGAGCCGCCGAGCAGCGAGCCGCCGAGCTGCGCGCGCCGTTCCGAATCGATCCACACGATTTCATCCTGCCGGGGGAGCTGCCCCCGCTGATGCTCGGCGATGAGCTCGTCGAGGCCGGCATTGCCGCCCTCGGATCGCTTGGCGAGTCTGCGGCGGGGGCTGGGGACGCACTCGCGACGGTGGACGTTACCGCCGCCGACGGTCTGTTCGAACCGGAACCGCCGGAGGCGAAGGCCCCCACCGATGCCGTGCTGCCAACGCGCGCGCTGGTATGGCCGAGCGAGGCGCTGGTGGGCGAGGGTCGACCGGTCATGGTCACCCCGTCGCTCCCGATGGCCTCCGTAGCGGCCGAGGCAACGCTGGTGGCGACCTCGCGCCGAGATGCGCTTCGGGCCGCCGTGGCCAAGCTGCCGCAGGACTGGCTGCTGCGCCGTCGTCTTGCTGAGGCGTTGTTCGAGGCCGGAGAACGGGATGCTGGTCTCGCCGAGCTCGACGCGGCGCTGCAGGGCCTGGTCGGTCAGGGCGATCTGCATGCTGGTGCCGATATCGCCGATACGCTCGTCCAGGTCGCGCCGGAGCGCGTGACGTTCCATCAGAAGCGCGTCGAATTGTCGGTGCGTCTTCAGGATCAGGGACGACTCCGGGTTGCGTACCTTGATTTGGCCGACGCGCTCGTGCGAACAGGCGAGGAGAACCGAGCTCGGGCCGTCTATGCGCGCGTGCTTGAGATAGATCCGTACGATGATCGGGCCCGGGCGGCACTTGGCAGCGCGGCGCCGCCACTACCCCCCAAGGCAGGAGGCGATGCCAGTTTCGTCGATCTTGCCGACTGGCTCCGGGACGACGACGATCCTGCGTCGACGCGGATGCGGATGCGGGAGCCGGTGATCAGTGGCGACGAACAGGCCGATTTTGATGTCCTCCTCAGGCACTTTAAGGAGGGGGTCGCGCGTTCACTCGGAGAGGATGACCACGGGAGCCATTACGATCTCGGCGTCGCCTTCAAGGAGATGGGGCTGCTCGATGATGCGATCGAGGAGTTCCAGAAGGCGCTCAGAAGTCGTTCCCGCCGACTTCCCGCCTACGAGGCCTTGGGGCAATGTTTCGTGGAGCAGGGACGGCACCAGGTAGCGACGACGGTACTGTCTCGGGCTC
Organism: uncultured Gemmatimonadota bacterium; assembly: GCA_903900795.1. Lineage (GTDB taxonomy): Bacteria > Gemmatimonadota > Gemmatimonadetes > Gemmatimonadales > Gemmatimonadaceae > Gemmatimonas. The sequence continues at coordinate 16,353 of CAIUOO010000448.1, forward strand.
TCCATGAACCGGGTGGGGATGACGAACAACGCGTGGGCGTCCTTTACCTCATCGCATATTCATGCGAGGCCATGCAGCGCTGGGACGAGGCTCGTAGCTATTATCAACGCGTGTATGCGACCGACATCCATTTCCGTGACGCTGCCGCCAGACTGGCGGCGCTCGACCAGGTAGCGCGATGATGCTTTCCACGCGGACGCCGACGGCGTTGGCGGCGGCCCTACGCGACATACAGGCGCCCGTGCAGGACGACTTGTCCAAGGTGTCGCAGGAGTTGTGGCGCATCGTTTCGGCGGACGTGCCACTGGTGAACGAAGTACAAGGGCATTTGATGGGAATGAAGGGGAAACTCTTCCGGCCCACCTTGTTGCTTCTGGCCAGCAGCGTCGAGCACGAACCGCCCGCTCGCGCGATTACGTTCGCCGCCATCATCGAGTTGATTCACCTCGCCACGCTGGTCCACGACGATGCCGTCGATCATTCGGTACTGCGTCGTGGCATGCCGACGGTCAATGCGTTGTTCAGTCACCAGGTCTCGGTGATCATGGGCGACTACCTGTATTTGCGCGCGCTGCGTGAACTGGTGACGCTGGGCGATCTCGAGGCGATGAAGGCGGTCACGCAGGCCTCGAACGAAATGACCCTCGGCGAAATTCGGCAGCTCGCGGCGTACGACGCGCTGGCGTTCACCGAACGTGATTACGAAACGTTGATTCGCGCGAAGACGGGCTCGCTCTTTATGGCCTCCTGCGAAGTTGGCGCCCTCTGTGGCGCGCCGACGCATCGCGAATCACTCGCGCGATTCGGCGCGCGGCTGGGCATGGCCTTTCAGGTTGCCGACGATCTGCTGGATTACACGGAAGGCCAGGAGATGACCGGCAAGCCCAGCGGATTGGACCTCAAGGAGCACAAGGTCACGCTCCCGCTGATTGCCGCGTTGCGCGAGATGCCGGCATCGGCTCGTGCCCGCGTTGAAGCACTCTTCGCGTCCCCTGAGCCGGAGGACGAGGCGATCGCCGAGGTGGTGGAGATTGTTCGCGTTCATGGCGGGCTGGATTATGCCCGTCGGCGAGCCGATCAGTTCTCCCGGGAGGCCGAGGATGCACTGGCTAATTTGCCGGACTGCGCCGCGCGTACAGCATTGACGGACGCTATCGCGTACGTCGTGGAGCGGCGCTGGTGATGGCCCGTGGACCGTCGAAGCACCGCCCGGTGTTCCATGTGTTGGTGCTCGCCTCCGGATTCGTGGCCGGAGGGTTGTTCACGCAGGTCGCCCGTCGGTTTCTCCCCGCCGGCGCGGTCAAGGAGTTCTTGACGACCGGTGTGACGCCGGCAATCGGGCCGCTTCCTATCGACTTGGTTATATTGAAATTCGCTGTTGGACCTGTCGCCCTGGATGTCTCACTGCTGAGCCTCCTGGGAGTATTGATCGCCTACCTGATCGCGCGGTCCCTCTTCTAGGAGTTTCTCATGGGTTTACAGAATTTCGGTTTCATGGAGATCATGATCATCCTTGTGATTGTGCTGCTTCTGTTCGGAGCCAAGCGCATTCCGGAGATCGCCGGTTCGTTCGGCAAGGGGATCAACGAGTTTAAGCGCAACCTGAGCGATGCGCAGCGTCAGATCACCGAGCCAGCTCCGCGCAACGATCGCGTTGGCGGTGGAACCGCAGAACAGACCACGGCCGAGGAAGAGCGCCCAGAGCCCAAGCGTTTGCTCAACTAATCGTTGCGCTCGACCCGACAAAAAGCCCCCGCGATGCCAAGCATCGCGGGGGCTTTCGTGTGGGGTGGACGACGATCAGACGCCCGACTGACGACGCAGGGCCGACATCACGGTCGTACGCTTGTCCACGACCGTAACGCTCTCGCGCAGATTCGTCAGGAACTCGTCGACGCGCTGCTGGCGAAGCGACTGCAGCAGTTGCTGGCGCTGCGTGGTCTTGCCGGCTTCGAACGCCGGGCGGCTGGCATCGATACGGCTGTCGACGCGGAGGACGACCATACCGTCAACCGCCTTGAATGGACCACCCACCTGACCGACCGGCACGGAGAACGACGCCCCGACCGCGGGCTCGAACTGCCCCAGGCCCTGAACCGCATCAACACGCGCGAATGCCGGGGACTTCGCCACCACCAAGCCACGCTGCGCTGCGGCTGCTTCGAGCGTTGACGCGCGCGCTGCCTTCGCGATCAGCTCGGCGATTGGCCGCAGCTTCTCGATGCGCTTCTCCTTGACGAGGCGACGACGAATGTCGTCTTTCACTTCGGACAGTGGCTGCTGGCCACCCGGCGTGATCGAGTCGACTCGGGCTAAATAGTACGCTTCCGGCGAGTCGAACAAATCGCTCGTCTCACCAGCCCGCAGGCCGGAGAACGCCCACGCACTCACGCTCGGTACGTAGCGTCCGGCATACGACAGCGGTTCCTTCTCAAACACGACGACCGAGGCCGGAGACAGGCCGAGCATCTTGGCGGCAGCGTCGAACGCCTCTGGATCTTCCTGGCTTCCGGCCTTGCTGGCCAGCGAATCGGCACGGCGATCAGTGCGCGTTGCGCTGGAATCGCTCTGGCCGATTGACACAAGAATGTGGCGCACGTCGAGCGTGTCGCCGGACTTCGAATCGACGCGGATCAGGTGCCAGCCGAATGGCGTGAGCACGGCCTGCGACAGCTCGCCCGGCTTGAGGCCGTACATCGCCGTCTCAAAATTCGGCGTGAAGCGGCCGCGGCCACCCTTACCGAGCGAGCCGCCATTCGCGCCGGAGACGCTATCGGTGGATTCACGCTTGGCGACGTCCTCAAACTTCGCGCCGCCGACAATCTCGGCGCGCAGCTTTTCGATACGCACCTTGGCGTCAGCCGAATCGGCCGCCGTGACCGTGCGGGGCACGGTCAGCAGGGATACCACGGCGCGGCCTGGACGGGTGAAGCGCTTCGGATTGCGGTCGAAGAACTGCGAAATCTCGGCGTCCGTGACAGTGACAGCCGTGTCGGTGAGGGCCGTCTGGCCCACGAGGACGTAACTGACCTGAGCGCTGTCGGAGCGGTCACGGTAGATCTGCCAGAGCCGCTCGTCAGACACGTAGGCGTCGGACGCGATTTGGTCGAAAAGCTTCTGCTTCGGGATCTCGTTCCTATAGTACGCCTCGAGACCCGCCAGCATGCCCGACTGGCGTGCCATTGGGCTGCCGAGCAAGCGCTGGTATTTCGAAATGTCGAAACGGCCGTCCGTTTGCAGATCCGGAGACTGCATGGCCTGCGGCGGGGGAGCGAGTCGTGCCGCTTCAAGAATTTCGTCGTCAGTGACCGTGATGCCGCGACGCTTGTATTCCTGTTGGAGCAGCAGCTCCGTCACCAGTTCGTCGTACGCACGATCTTCGAGCGTCTTGCGCTCGTCGAGCGTGAGTCCCCGGCCGAGCTGCTGTTGCTGCTGCTGCTCGAGGGAGGTCACGGCATTCTGCCACGACGTCAACAGAACGTCTTCGCCGTTTACCGACGCGATGGCGGTGGAGGTCGTCACGGGCGAGCGCCCTGCGAGACCCGAGGTCTCGTACAAGAGGAAACTGCCGACGAAAGCCACGATCAGCACGATCCAGATGTATTTCGCGGCGCTCCGCATCGATTGCAGCACGGGGCGAGACTCCTTGGGGCGGAAAAGCTGGACAAACAGAAAGGCACACGCACCTCCATGGGAGAGGCGTATGCCGAAGAGACTGTTAAGGTAGCTGCCGCGAGTCGCGAATAGCAAGACGAGCGGGGACGATGCACCACTTGATCACGTATGGCTTCCGGGATCGGCCGCCTCCTATAAGTTGTCTCATGGGCCTGTCACCGAGACGGAACGGGAACCTCGGATCAGGCCGGGAAACATTACCGCGAGGGCACTGGACGGATGAGCACTGCTGCCCGGATCGACGAGCTCCGGAAAAAGTTCGAGGAAAACCCGCGTCGCTACTTCGCCCCCTTGGCGAATGAGTTGCGAAAGGCCGGAAGTCTCTCCGAGGCGATTGCCCTCTGTCGGGAGTTCCTGCCGAAGCAGCCGGAGCATATGAGCGGGTACATCGTGTTTGGACAGGCTCTCTACGAATCGGGCGACCTGTCCGAGGCACGTATTGTGTTTGAACAAGCGCTTTCCCTCGACCCGGAAAATCTGAAGGCCCTTCGACACCTCGGCGATATCGCTATGGGGGAAGGGGACACTGCCGGGGCGCGCCGCTGGTACGAGCGCGTCCTGGAAGCTGACCCGCGTAACGACGATATCGCCGCCCAGTTGGCGACGCTTGTCACACACCGGACGTCGGTGTCGCCCACCCCGCCCGTGTTCACTCCGTCGTTCTCCGGGGTCCCGATGGGGCTGGTCGCCATTCCAACGCCGGATGCCGTAGTGCGCGCGGTGGATTTCGACGAACTCAATGCCCGTCTGAGGGAACCCGCCGTGTGGTCGGTGGCACGCGTCGGGTCTCCCGAGCCGGTCCCGACGGCGCAGGCCCCCGCGTTTCGCGAGGAAGCGCTCCTCGACCTTGACGCGATCGAAGCGGCCGGTGAAGATTTATTTGGCTTCGGCGAGACGGCGACCGAGGAGGTCCCGTTTGAGGAGGTCCCGGTTGAGGAGGGGCTCATCGCGCCCGATTGGCCCGATACGTCGGTACTCGTCGAGCGATTCGGGACACCGCGACCGGTCAATCCGTCGTTCATCTCGGCGATGACGCCGGACACGGTCGCGGTCGTTGGTGCTGAATCGAGTGATCCGCTCGTGGCCCCCGCGGTCGCGGCACTGTTTGGGGACGAGCTCACGGACACCGCCGGGGCGACGTATGAGTCGGAACCGGTGGAGTCGAGTTCCACCGACGTCACGCCTGCAGAGCACAATCCCGCGTTTGTGACGGAAACGATGGGCGAGCTGCTGGTGTCCCAAGGATTTACGGTCCGCGCGGTGTCGGTCTACGAAGAGCTGGTGCGCCGGCGTCCTTACGATCCCGTGTTGTCCTCGCGCCTCGCGGAGCTGCAGGAGCAATTGGCTGCCGACGAGGCACCTGTCGTGCCCGTCGTTCCGACGCCCGCGATCGTGGCGCGCGTGACCCCGCCGTTCCTGACCCCGCCGTTCGCGATACCGATGTCCGCCACGCCGATGTCGTCGACCGCGTACGAAGAGTCGGTGTCCGACGACGATCCGGTCGCAAGCGTGACGGCGCGTGAACGGTTCGCTCGACTCGCGATGCGCCGAGTCCCCCGCCGTACTCCGCCGCGCGCATCGGTGGCCGTTGACGCGCCGGCCGAGGGGTTGGCCTTGCTGTTCGGTGGCCACGCCCCGTTAAACGATGATCGTGCCGCCCGCGCTCTGGCCGACGCGTTTGCACCGATTGCCGAGGTCACCCCCCTTGGCGCGGAGTTTCAGTTCGAGGACGCGATGCTCGGCGGTGCCACGCGGACGTCCACGCCCATGGGCGCCGCGACGCCGATCGTCACGGTGGCGGTCTCCGAAGGCAGTGGACCGTTCTCGTTCGATCGTTTCTTCCCGGACCCTGCCACCTCGCCGCCGCCCGCGGATGCACCGAGCCGCACCCCAACAGTGAGCGACGATCTCGCACAGTTCTCCGCGTGGTTGAAAGGACTCGGCAATCCGTGATCATCGGAATTCTGAACGGACCGAATCTCAACTTGTTGGGGACCCGCGAGCCACACATCTACGGCGCCGCCACGCTCGACGACATCAATGCCGGACTCAAGCTGGTCGCCGCTGACCTGGGGATCGAGCTGGTCGCGGCGCAGTCGAATGTCGAGGGCACGATGATCGATATTCTGCACGCGTGGCGCGGCGTGGTGCAGGGGGTGGTCGTGAACGCCGGCGCGTACACGCACACGAGTCTCGCCCTGCGTGATGCCTTCACGGCCACGTCGATCCCGTTCGTCGAGATCCATCTCTCCAACGTTTATGCCCGGGAGCCGGAGCGGCACCATAGCATGCTCGCTGGCGCGGCCATCGGCAGCGTCACGGGACTTGGAGCCGAGGGCTACGAGTTCGCGCTGCGCGGGCTGGTGTCGGCCCTCCGCCGGTGTTCGTGAGCGGCGGCGTGGTCACTGGTTCGATCGATACGCGGCCGGCGCGGGTCGCGGCGATTCGTGATGCATTGGCTCGTGCTGATCTCGACGCCTTGTTGGTGAGCTCATTGGCGAACGTTCGCTACGTCACCGGATTTTCCGGCAGCAACGCGCTCCTCGTCATCACGGCCAAGGACTGTATCCTCCTGACCGACTCCCGCTATGCCACGCAGGTCGAGGAAGAGGTCGACGGGGCCGCCACCGTTCGTATCGAGAGCACGAACCTGTGGACCGGTCTGTGGGCACAGCTCGGAACGCTCACGAGCGTGGAACGTATCGGTTTCGAGTCGATGCATTGCTTGCATTGCGACTTTGCCCGGCTGCTCGAGAAGGGCGCGCGATGGTCCTGGCGGCCCACCACGGACGTCGTCGAGACGCTGCGCGCCGTCAAAGACGCTGGCGAACTCGCGCACATCGAACGCGCTGTCGCGGTGGCAGAGACGGCGCTAAGACGCACGGTGCCGATGTTGCGCGCCGGGCTCACCGAAACGGCCGTGGCCGGTGTCCTGGAAGGTCACCTGCGGGACGCCGGGAGCGAGGCCTTCCCGTTTCCGAGTATCGTGGCGTCTGGTCCCCGGTCTGCGCTGCCGCACGCCCGCGCTGGCGATCGCGTGCTGAAAACGGGTGATCTGGTCCTGCTCGACTTCGGAGCCGTCACGGCAGGGTACTGCTCCGATATCACGCGTACGTTTGTGCTGGGTCGGGCGTCGGATGAGCAGCGGGAGATCTACGACATCGTGCGGGAGGCGAACGCGCGCGCTTCGGGTGCGATTCGGGTTGGAATGACGGGGATGGCTGCAGATGCAGTCGCGAGAGACTACATTGCTGGTCGCGGTTTTGGTGAGGCATTCGGACATTCGCTCGGTCATGGGATCGGGCTGGAAGTGCACGAAGCCCCTCGCTTGTCCCGCGTCGTCGAGTCTCCCCTCGCTGCCGGATCGGTCGTGACGATTGAGCCCGGGATCTACCGGCCGGGCTGGGGTGGGGTGAGAATCGAGGATGACGTGTTCTTGTCCGATGCAGGTCCGAGAGTCCTGACCGGATTCCCGCGAGACCTGCACGAACTCTCCTGATGTCTCTACGCTCGGCGCGCTCCGTGCCGATGATCCCCTTCGACTCCCCCGCCATGATCGACCTGCGCTATGTGAAGAAGCTGATCGAGATGCTCGACGGCTCCACGGTGGATTCCATCGAGATCTCTTCCGACAAGGGGATGAAGCTCCGCATCTCGAAGAGCTCCCAGCAGCGCGTTGCCGCGGTAACGGTTGCGCCCCAGATGGCCGCTCCCGTCGCGGTGGCCCCGGTGTTGCCGGTTGGTGCTTCCGAGCGTCCTGCAGGAGATGGTGTGGCAGCGGCGCCGAAGGCCGAGGCACCGAAGGTTGCACTCCTCGAGATCAAGTCGCCGATGGTGGGCACGTATTATTCTGCCCCCGAGCCCGGAGCGAAGCCGTACATCAACGTCGGCGATCGTATCAGCAAGGGTCAGATTGTCTGCATCATCGAAGCGATGAAGATCATGAATGAGCTCGAGTCCGAATTTGACGGTGTGGTGCGCGAGGTGAACGTCACCGACTCCAACGCGGTTGAATACGGACAAGTGCTCTACCGCCTCGATCCGACCGGCTGAGACGCGATGACATGACGATGGTCTCCGGTGCCGCTCCCCTCACAGCCACACCGACGGCACCTGGCTCGGGTCTTGACCTGAAAGCCGCACTGCAGCGCATGGTGCGCGAGGGCGCGTCCGACTTGCACCTCAAAGTCGGACGGCCCCCCACGCTGCGATTGCACTCTGACCTCGTCCCGTTGGATATGCCGCCGATGCGGCCGGAAGAACTTCGGTCACTCGCCGAGCACCTGCTGCCTCCGGCCCAGCTTCGCGAATTCGTGGAGATGCGCGAGTCGGACTTCGCGATCAACGTGCCGGGCATCGGACGTTTTCGCGTAAATGCCTATCAGCAGAAGGGTACCGTCGCCTTTGCGATGCGCGCCATCGCGCACACCGCTGCCTCGATCCGCGATTTGAACCTGCCGCCGGTGCTCGAGCAGTTGGCGCTCATGCCCCGTGGTCTCGTACTGGTGACCGGCGTGACCGGCTCTGGCAAGAGCACCGCTTTGGCCGCCATGGTGCACCATATCAACGAGCGCCGCAGCGCGAACATTATCACGATCGAGGATCCGATCGAGTTCGTGCACCGCGATGTGCAGAGTCACATCAGTCAGCGCGAGGTGGGAACGGACACGGCGTCTTTCTCCCAGGCGCTGCGTCGTGTGCTGCGTCAGGACCCCGATGTCATCATGATCGGCGAAATCCGAGATCTCGAGACGCTTGACGTCGCCCTGAAAGCGGCGGGTACCGGTCACCTCGTGCTCTCGACGCTGCATACCACTGATGCCACGCTGACCATCAATCGCATCCTGTCGTTCTACCCGCCCCACCAACAGAACGAAGTGCGTTTCGCGCTCGCCAACGCGCTCTCGTCAGTGGTTTCGCTTCGCCTCGTGCCTCGGTCCGATCGTCCGGGGCGCGTGCCCGCCTGTGAAGTTCTGGTGAACACCGAGGCGGTCCGCGACCAGATTCGAGATCTCTCGGCCACCCTGAACATTCCCGACTTGATCAAGGAAGGGAGCGTCGCGTACGGCATGCAGAGCTTCGACCAGTCGCTCATGAACTGGTACTCGCGCGGGGTGATCTCGTACGAGAACGCGCTCTTCTACTCGACCAACCCGGCGGAGTTCGCGCTGCGGATTCAGGGGGTCAATGGAAGCAGCGATACCAACTGGGACGGCTTCCGGCCAGGAAGCTCCGCCACCTGATAGGTGGCCGCGGGACTGGCGGCGAGGCGTAGACCCTGCCACCATACGGCATGTTCAAAAAGGTCCTGATCGCCAACCGCGGTGAGATCGCTCTCCGCGTCATTCGTGCGTGTCGTGAACTCGACATCCAAACGGTCGCCGTGTACTCCGAGGCGGACCGTGAGTCGCTGCATGTGCGCTTCGCCGACGATGACGTTTGCATCGGACCCGCTCCGGGTCGCGATTCCTACCTCAAGATCCCGCGATTGATCGCGGCTGCCGAGATCACCGGTGCCGACGCGATCCACCCGGGCTACGGCTTTCTCGCCGAAAATGCGGAATTCGCCGAGACCTGCCGGGCCTCTGGGATTGCCTTCATCGGTCCCACGCCGGAGCAGATCCGCGTGATGGGTGACAAGGCCTCTGCTCGGCGGGCGATGGCCGAGTGCGGGGTGCCGATCGTGCCCGGTTCGCCGGGGCCGGTCGATGATCCCGAGGAGGCGCTGGAGTTTGCCCGTGGTATCGGGTTCCCCGTCATCATCAAGGCGGCCGCCGGCGGCGGTGGCAAGGGCATGCGTGTCGCTCGCGATCCCGACGACTTCCTGCGGTCATTCCAGCTTGCGCGCTCCGAAGCGCTCTCGGCGTTCGGCAATGGCGACGTGTACGTGGAGAAGTTCCTCGAGCGGCCGCGTCACGTTGAATTCCAGGTGATGGGCGATATGCACGGCAACGTGATTCATCTCGGGGAGCGCGATTGCTCGGTGCAGCGTCGTCATCAGAAGCTGATTGAAGAGGCCCCCTGTCCGGTGATGACACCGGAACTGCGCGAGAAGATGGGCGAGGCGGCGGTGCGTGGTGCGAAGGCGATCAACTACGTGGGCGCCGGTACCGTGGAGATGCTCCTTGACGAAGACGGCTCATTCTTCTTCATGGAGATGAACACGCGTATTCAGGTCGAGCATCCCGTCACCGAAATGCTGACCGGCGTCGATCTGGTGAAGGAGCAGATCCGCGTCGCCTCGGGCCTGCCCTTATCGGTGCTGCAGACGCCGGCGTTCCGTGGTCACGTGATCGAGTGCCGTGTGAACGCCGAAGATCCCGCTCGCAACTTCCAGCCGTCACCCGGCAGGCTCGACGTCTTCCATCAGCCCGGTGGCCCCGGCGTGCGTGTCGACACGCACGCCTACGCCGGCTACACCGTGCCGCCGTATTACGACTCGATGATTGCCAAGCTCATTGTGCAGGGTAACACGCGGGAAGAGGCGCTCAAGCGTATGCAGATCGCTCTTGAGAGCTTCGTGATCGAAGGCGTGAAAACGACCATGCCGTTTCTCGCCCGCGTGATGCAGCACCCCGAATTCAAGGCGGGCAAGGTGCACACCAAGTGGCTCGAGTTCGAGGGGTCCGACCTACTCAAGGAACCGACATAGTGCGCATCGAGGTGCTGCTCGGCGAGGCGCACGTTGCGCCGGCCGATGTGGCGGATCATGTCGCCGTGGTGATCGACGTGCGGCGCGCGGCAACGACCGTGGCGGCCGCACTCGATGCCGGGGCGCGTGCAGTGATCCCGTTCGAGACGGCGGACGTGGAGTGCGTCACCCGAGGGGACGGTGCCCGTGGAGTCGAAATGGCCGAACGGCCGTTCAGGGGTGGCATTGCGCCGGTGGCGCTCGAGGCTGCGACTCGCCCGGAGCGCTGAGGATGGAACCCGCTGTGCTGCGTCGGGAGCTTTCCGCAATCGCGCTCACGTTGCTCGCGGTGTTTCTTACCGGAGCCGTGGTCTTCAATGCACCCGACGCGGGGCAGTCCTGCCTTGAGGCCACGGGCGTGTTCGGCCCGGCGGGTACGTGGGCACGGTGCGCGTTGGTGAGCACGGTTGGGATTCCCGGGGCCGCGATCGTCGCGCTGGGATGTCTGGTCGTCGCGCTCACGCTCTTCGGACGCCTTGCGCGCGCCGATGATGCCAGCGACTGGGGCGTACTCTTCACCGGTACCGTGACGTTGGTACCGGTGGCGATCGGGCTTGCGCTCGGTGGCGAGCCGTCGGCGTCGGATAGCTCCGGCCTGTGGGGCAGCTTTGCCGCCCACTATCTGCGCAAAGGCCTCGGCCCTGCCGGGGCGTGGGTGTTCTTCCTGTTGGCGACAAGCGCGCTCACCGTGGCGACGCTCCGCTGGAATCCGATCCGTATCTTGCTGGGTTCTGGTGCGCGGAATGCCGACCCAGACAGCTTGGCCGGTGGCCAAAGTGCGGAGCGTGCCGTCGTCAGCAGCCGGAAGCGGCCGACGTTGGCGCAGCAGCTCGAGCCCGAACCGGAAGATCTCCCCGCCATCGACCCCGTGTTGGCGCGCGACGTCTTGGCGTCAGCCAAGCCCGACGCACGGTTCGCTCCGCCGGAGACGGGTCGCGACGCTGCGAAGACGAAAAAGATTGCGAGGGAGGCGGATCGACCCGTCGCGCCCGTGGTCGAGGCGGCCCTCGACCTCTCGTCGGAACCATCGCCGTTCAGCGACGACCTGCCCCCGACCGATTTGCTCACCGCCGCGCCCGCGCGGAACGCTGACGCCGGTAAGCGCGAACTGGACTTGGCCGGCGAAAAGCTGATGGCGACGCTGCGCACCTTCAAGGTGGATGGTGAGTTGGTCGGGCGTACCACTGGGCCGACCGTGACGCAGTTCGAAATCGAGCCAGCTCCTGGCGTCAAAGTCCGACAGATCGCGGCGTTGGCGGACGACCTTGCCTTGGCGATGCGCGCGCCGAGCATTCGGATCGTGGCGCCCATTCCGGGGCGTGGCGCGGTGGGAGTGGAAGTGCCCAACCCGACGCCCGAAATGGTCGTGCTTCGCGAGGTGCTCGAGTCGGCGGAGTTTCGACAGATGCGGGCGGCGTTGCCGATCGCCCTCGGCAAGGATCTCGAAGGGCGCGCCGTGATCGCCGATCTCGCCAAGATGCCGCATTTGCTCATTGCGGGTGCGACCGGATCGGGAAAGTCCGTCTGCGTCAACACGATCATCACGAGCCTCGTGTATCGGCACACACCCCGCACGCTGCGCTTCTTGATGGTCGATCCCAAAATGGTCGAACTCAGCGTGTACAACACGTTGCCGCACCTGCGCCATAAAGTGATCACGGACAACCGCGATGCGGCGTCTGTGCTCAAGTGGGCGGTGATGGAGATGCAGGATCGCTACCGGTTGCTAGAAGCCAATGCCTGTCGCAACCTCCAGGAGTTTAATCGCCGTGTCCAGCAGCATGCGGACGGCGAGGGCGCTCCGTTGCAGAAACCGCGCAATCTCGAGGTGGCCTTCGAGGATCGCACCTACACCGGTGGCGTACTGCCGTATATCGTGGTGGTGATCGACGAAATGGCCGACCTGATGATGACGGTGCAGGCGGAGGTCGAAACGCCCATCGCCATGCTCGCACAGAAGGCCCGCGCCATTGGGATTCACCTGATTCTGGCTACGCAGCGCCCCAGCGTGAACATCATTACGGGGCTGATCAAGGCGAACTTCCCCTGTCGGATCGCGTTTCGTGTGGCCTCGCAGGTGGACAGCCGCACGATCATCGATGGCGCCGGCGCCGAGGCGCTCCTCGGCAACGGTGACATGTTGTTCATTCCGCCCGGCAAGTCGGAGCCTGCGCGATTGCAGGGGGCCTACCTCTCCAGCGAGGAGACGGAAGTCCTGCTCAAGTGGTATGAAGACGCGCGCGCGCGGTTCGAGGCGGGTGAGGGGATCGCGGCCGAACCGGACATTCTCGAGACGGTGCGCGCCCTCGAAGCCAAGGGCGATGGCGGTGACGAGGATGATGGCGATCGAACGACGAACGAGCGCGACGCGCGCTTCCGTGAAGCAGCCGAGGTGGTGATCCAGCATCGCCAGGGGTCAACGTCGCTGTTGCAGCGGCGGCTGAAGATCGGCTATGGCCGTGCCGCCCGCATCATCGACCAGCTGGAAGCCGCCGGTGTGTTGGCCCCATCCGAGGGTGCCGCCCGACCACGCGATGTATTGGTCGGTGTGCAGGACCTCGACCGCATTTGCGGCTCCTGACGTCCTCACCTTTCCCGAACCGACTCGTCGTCACGTATTGACGGCGTGTAACGGTCCGGTGAACATTGACAAGGTTTGTCCCTCCTCGTCCCGCTCTCCTGCCCGCGGGCTGCCGGACCTCGACGTACTTCCTCCCTCCCGAGGTGTGAGATGTTTTTGCTTCGCGTTCGACGACTGTTGACTTCGACCCTGCTTGCGTTCGGCGCGCTGCCGCTGGTGGCCGCCGGACTGGCAGCCCAAGCCGGGACGATAACCGGTAAGGTGACCAACGCGGAAAACGGCCGCCCCATCGAGAATGCGACGGTCAAGGCCGCCGCCGGGGGCGCGTCGTTCAGCGCCATCAGCGGCACCGATGGCGCGTTTCGTTTCGTGAATCTTCCCGCGGGTTCGTACGCGGTGAGCGTGTCGGCGATCGGTTTTGCGCCCAAGAGCTCGTCCAACGTGCAGCTCGGCGCGGCACTCACGATTGCGATGACGGCGCGCACGAACGTGCTCGAGCAGACGGTCGTCACGGCGAGCCGTGCCCGCCCTGAGAAGTTGCTTGATGCGCCGGCCCAGATTCTCACCGTGACGAGCCAGCAGATCGAAGAGCGGCCTGCCGTCACCGTGACCGACCACCTGCGGGCGACGCCCGGTGTCGACATCAACAAAGGTGGCATCGCGCAGGCCAACGTCGTTGCGCGCGGTTTTAACAATGCGTTCAGCGGCAGCATGCTGATGCTGCAGGACTATCGCTTTGCCGGTGTGCCGTCGTTGCGCGTGAACGTGCCCTTCCTGTTCACGGGCACCAACGAAGACATCGACCGCATGGAAGTACTCCTCGGACCGGCGTCGGCGCTGTACGGACCGAACAGCTCCAACGGCGTGCTCCATGTGATCACGAAGTCGCCGTTCCAGTCCCAGGGCACCACGATCAGCGTGGACGGCGGCGAGCGTTCGGTGTTGCGCACCGGCCTTCGCCATGCCGGCAAGGTGAACGAGACGGTCGCGTACAAGCTGTCGGGCGAATACATGCGGGGCCGCGACTGGGAGTACAACGACCGGTCCGAGCCCACGGTGTTCCCAAACGCCGCCTACGTCCCGGCCTCGCGCCGTGGTCAGCCGAACACGCGTGACTTCAATGTGGAGCGCTACACCGGTGAGGCGCGCCTCGACGTGCGGCCGCGTGAGGGCATGGAAGCCATCAGCACGCTCGGCTACACCAACGTGCTGAGTGGTATCGAACTGACGGGCGCCAACGGGTCGTCGCAGATCAAGAACTGGACCTATCTCAGCCTCCAGCAGCGCTTTCGCTGGAACAAGCTGTTTGCTCAGGCCTTCCTGAACTCCAGCGATGCGGGCAACGACACGTCGTCCTCGGACAAGGGCACGTACCTGCTGCGCTCCGGCCAGCCGATCGTCGATCAGTCCCGGGTGGCGGCGGCTCAGTTGCAGCACGGATTCGATCTCGGCGAGAAGCAGAGCTTCACGTACGGCGCCGACTACATCTGGACGAATCCGCGCTCCGGCGGCACGATCAACGGCGCGAATGAACTCGTGGACAACGTCACCGAGTACGGGGCGTACATCCAGTCGTCGACGAAGCCGGTCAAGCAGGTTGAACTCCTCCTCGCGGCGCGAGGCGACGGCAACAGCGTCATCGCCGGCCGATTCTTCTCGCCGCGCGCCGCGCTGATCCTGAAGCCGAGTGAAAACCAGAACATTCGCTTCACCTACAATCGGGCGTTTTCAACGCCGGCCAATTTCGCGTTCTTCCTCGACCTGATCCAGACGCCGAATGTGGGCGGTTCCGGCTTCGACATCCGGGCGCGCGGCAATCCGCCCAAGCAGGGATTCCAGTTCAACCGCAGCTGCGGAACCGGCAGCGCGTTCGGTGCCTACTGCATGAAGTCGGCATATGCGTCGCAGGGGAGCTTCGTCGGTGCCAGCGCGGCCGCCGCGTTCCCTGGTGCGATTCAGGCGCTCGCCCCCCGTCTCACGCCGGGCATCGCCGGAGCGCTACAACAGGCAGGCTTACCCGCGGCGATCGCCCAGCAGCTGGCCAGCGGCGCGGTGCAGTACCTCGGAACCCGCACCCCGACGAATGCCGATCTCGCCACGCGTGTGTCGTATCTCTCGTCGGCGACCACCGCCCTCAGCACCGATGCGCTGCGCGACATCGATCCCCTGGCGGCCTCCTTCAACAACACCTTCGAGGTGGGCTACAAGGGGATCGTGGGCGGCAAGGTCACCTTCGATGTGGCGCTCTGGGGACAGGAGCGCGGCGACGTGGGCACCAGTGCCGCGCTGTCGACGCCGAACGTGTTCTTCGGAAATCCGCAGCAGCTGGGCGGCTACCTCGGGCAGCAGCTTGGGGCCAGCCTCGGCCCGCAGCTCGCGCAGCTCGGACTGACTCCGGCGCAGATCGGCGCCATCGTGAGCGGAGTCGCCGGCGCGTTGACACCGAGCGTGGCGTCGCTGCCCGTCGGTGTGGTGACGTTCGCGAACGGCAATACGGCGCCGAACGCCGTGTACGCCACGTATCTGACTTCCCAGGGGAAGTTGTGGGTGCGCGGTCTCGATCTGGCCACGACCGTTTCCGCTACGGATCGCGTGACGATGGATCTGGCGTACAGCTACCAGAGCCAGAACGTGTTCAGTAACCTGAACGGTGGGAATGGCCTGCCGTTGATGTCCAACGCCCCCAACTCGCGTGGGTCGCTCGGCATGCGCTACCGGAACGACGACACTGGACTCGGCTTCGAGCTGCGCTCGCGCTACAACGAAGCGTATCCGGTCAACTCGGGCGTCTACGCTACGGGATTGGCCTTCCCGATCGCGGCGGGGCAAGCCGGTGCCACGCCGACCGCGTCGGGCGGTGTCGGGAAATGCTCGCCCGCACCGGCGGGGACCTACTGCTACGAGAACGTTTCCGAGGCGGTCACTTTTGATGCGCAGGTGACCAAGCGCTTCACGATGGGTAAGCAGAAGCTCGCATGGACCGTGAATGCGACGAATCTGTTCGACAACCGCGTCCGCACGTTCCCTGGCGTGCCGGAGATCGGGCGCATGGTCATGACGCGCCTGCAGTACTCGTTCTAGTGTCGGCTAGGAGCCGGGTCGAACAGTGACCGGTCCGCGATCGCCGCGGCCCGCTCGGGCGATCTGAGCCGCCGGATGGTCAGGAGGGGGCGGCGCACCATGTGCGCCGCCCCTTTCGTCATCTCTGTTATCTTGCAACATGATCCTGCTTGACCCGAACGCCCGTCCCGTGATCGGTCATCGCGGCAATCGTGCGCACGCCCCGGAGAACACCGTCGAGTCCCTCCGGGAGGCGGTGGCCCTTGGGGCGGATGCCGTTGAGTTCGACGTGCAGGTCTCGAGCGACGGCGTTCTGCTGCTCATGCATGACGTGACAATTGACCGGACGACCAGCGGCGCCGGCGCGGTCGCCCGGCAGACCTTCGCGGCGCTCCGCACGCACGACGCCGGCGCCCGCTTCACGTCCGATCGTGGTCGCACGTTTCCGTGGCGTGCTCGAGGTGTCGTGATTCCCACCTTCGACGAAGTTGTGGACGCGTTGCCGAGTACGCTCCCCTTCATCGTGGAGCTCAAGACGCCGGCCGCATCGGCGGCGCTCCACGCCGCGATTACACGACATGGCATCCAAAAGCGGGTTATCGTCGCCGGCTTCGAATCCGCCAGTACGCGGCCGCTGCGCGGGCAAGGGTTCGCCCTTGGCGCCAGTGTCGTGGACGTGGCGCAACTGTTGTTGCCGTCGCTGCTGCGCCGCCCGATACGGACGCCGTGGTATCAGGCGCTCTGCATTCCGCCGATGCACAGCGGCATTCCGTTGCCGATCGGGGCGATTGCCCGAGCCGTGCGCAGCGC
>CAIUOO010000449.1 GCA_903900795.1 uncultured Gemmatimonadota bacterium
AAGCAGTGGCAGGATCTGGCCACGGTGGCCACCCGGCGCGCGACTCAGTTTCCCCTCGACTTTCAGGCGCAGCTGGCGCTCGGCCTGGCGTACCACCGCCTCGCCAATGAGAAGGGCGCGACACGGGCCTTCGACAGCGCCTTCGTGCTGATGGATGAGACCGAAGCGAATCGCCTCAAGAATCTGTCCCGCATTCTGCGCCCAAGGGCGCCGAAGGACGTGAAGGGACAAATCGGCGACTCGGCCAGCTGGGCAAAGCTTCCGTCGTCGCAGCGAGACGGCCTCGAGTCGATGTTCTGGATGATGAGCGATCCGCTGGCGCTCACCCAGGAGAATGAATTCCGCCTCGAGTTTCTCGCCCGCGTCGTGTTCGCCGATTTCCGCTGGACGATCGATGAACTGGACCTGCGTGGTGCCGACACCGACCGCGGTGACGTGTACGTACGATATGGTCCGCCCGACTTCGAGATGACGATCCCGGGAAGCACGACCGACACGCGCACACGACTCGACGGCGGGGTGACGCTGGTGTGGGATTACGACCACCAGCTCACCTTCTTTTTCGACCTGCAGCCCGGTTTCGCGACGGGACGGCTGTCCTTGTTCGACCGCAACTATGTAGAGGCGCTGCGCGACGCGATTCCGGTGTCGTTCGCCAACGTGCCCGCGGCGCGCCTGCTTGACACCCTCCCGATACGCATCACCCGCTTCCGGTCGGGCGCTGATTCCAGCGATGCCGTGATCGCGGCCCGCGTCCCGATCGACTCGCTGGTGCGCGCCAACACACGCGATCGGGTCCCCGTCGATATCGACCTGCGCATCTTTGACCAATTCGTGAAAGTGCGTGGGATGGAGTCCGACCAACTCACCTTCGCGCGCGATAGCGGCCACGCGCCGCTCGACCGTACCTGGACGCGGCGGTTGGGGCCGGGCATCAATGTGGTGCGCGTCGAAGCCCTCCAGGCCGACAGCAAGCGTGGCGCGCGCGCGATGTCGCGGCTCGACCCGACGACCAACGTCGGTTTCGGCATGAGCGATGTGCTGCTGGGAAGCAAGCCGGAGCTCCGCAACGGCCTGACGCGGCCGTCACGCTGGCGTGACATCGAGATCACCCCGAACGCCGGCAGCCTCACGCGCGGCAGCTCTATCGGTCTGCTCTGGGAGCTGTACGATCTCGTGCCACGGGACGGCAGCACCACGTACCGCGTGGCGATCTCGGTGGAACGGGAGGACCGCATGGGCGCCACGGGCTTCGCCGTGCGCCTCCTCGACAATGTCGGACGGGCCGTCGGGCGCGCGCAGCAGTCCCGCGATCGCTTCACGATCTCGTTCGACCGTCAGGGCAGCGCGCTCCCCGTACTGGTGGAGTACCTGTCGCTCGACATGACACAGGCACCCGCGGGCGGCTACCGCCTGCGGGTCGAAGTCACCGACCTCGCGAATCAGAAGAAAACGGCGCGGAACACCGCATTCATCGTGCGCTAAGGGAGCAAAACGAGCCCGACCGTTGCATTGCCGCGCCGATTCGGTTGTCTTTCTGCCCGTACATGACCGCAATGCCTGACTCCGTCGACGCGCTGCCCCACAAAGGCAGTCGCACGTCCGATTATGACTATGCGCTCCCCGAGGAGCGCATCGCGCAGCGTCCCGTCGAGCCGCGCGATGCGAGCCGTTTGCTCGTGGTCGACCGGCGCGACGGCAGCATCGCCCATCGGACGTTCCGCGACGTCGCCGAATTGATTCCGGCCGGCGACGCGATCGTGGTCAACACCACCAAAGTGTTCCGCGCGCGACTGCTTGGGCATCGTGAAAGTGGCGGACCGGCGGAGATCCTGTTGCTCCGCCCCGTCAACGGTGACCACTACGAAGCGATGATCCATCCGGGCGGCAAACTGCGCCCGGGCCGCGTGGTCACGATCGCTCCCGACTTCCGCGTCGAGATCGTGGACACGACGCCCCGTCGCACGCGCATCGTGCGCCTGCATACGAATGGCGACGTGGCCGGCACGATCGAGAAGTACGGGCATGTGCCGCTCCCGCCCTATATCGAACGGGCCGACGAATCGGGCGACATCGCCCGCTACCAGACGGTGTACGCGGAGACGGTCGGCTCGGTCGCGGCCCCCACGGCCGGCTTGCACTTCACCCCCGACCTGCTCGACACGCTGCGCACGCGCGGCGTCGAAATGACGAACGTGCTCCTGCACGTCGGCGCCGGCACGTTCCGCCCCGTGAGCGACGAGGATCCATCGCAGCACGTGATGCACGAAGAATGGTGTGAAGTCACCAGCGACACGGCGCAGCAGTTGAACGCGGTGCGGGCCCGCGGCAATCGCGTGTGGGCGATCGGCACCACCAGCGTGCGCACGCTCGAAACCGCTACCGATGTGCATGGCGTGCTGCATCCGTTCAGCGGCGAGACAAACATCTTCATCCGTCCGCCCGCCACCGTGCGCGGTATCGACCGCCTGGTCACGAACTTCCATCTGCCGAAGTCCACGCTCATCATGCTCGTGGCCGCCTTCGCGGGCTACGACCTCACGATGCAGGCGTACCGGACCGCCGTGGCGGAGAACTACCGGTTCTATTCGTACGGCGACGCGATGTGCGTTTTATAGGTTCAGTGTTGCACCTTCGGAACCGATCACGCTGAGGCGCAGAGACCGCAGAGAACGCAGAGTGGTGCCGCGTTTGGCGAGGCTCTTTTCTTGAATTGTTGGTGCGGTTCTCTGCGCACTCTGCGTCTCTGCGTTCCCTGCGTGATCAGTTCTACGCCCTAGCAGCCGTCCCCGACCTCCCGCGAAGCCCCTTAGTGACCGCCCCGTTCTCCTTCAAACTCGACGCCACCGACGGCCTTGCCCGGGCCGGCCAGTTCACGACGCCGCATGGTGTGATGAACACGCCGCAGTTCATGCCGGTGGGCACGCTGGCGTCGGTCAAGTCGCTCGACCCCGAGGATCTGCAGCGCCTCGGCGCCACGATGATCCTGGCCAACGCGTATCACCTGCGCCTGCGGCCCGGCGACGAGATGATCCGTACCATGGGCGGACTGCATCGCTTCATGCGCTGGGACGGCCCGATGCTCACCGATTCCGGTGGCTTTCAGGTGTTCTCCCTGGAAGGACTGCGCACGATCAACGAGCAGGGCGTGGAGTTCCGCAGCCATCTCGATGGGTCGTTGCAGCAGTTCACCCCCGAATCCGTCATGCGGATCGAGCGGAACCTCGGCGCCGACGTGATCATGCAGTTCGACCACGTGGTGCCGGGGCAGACCGAGGCGGGGCTGGCGCGGGTCGCCATGGAGCGGAGCATCCGCTGGCTGGAGCGGTGCCGGGTGGAGTTTGAACGGCTGCAGCGCGAAGATCCCGACGCCCCGACCCCGGTTCAGGCGCTCTTTCCCATCGTGCAGGGCGGCATTCACGCCGACCTGCGGCGGGAATCGGCCACGGCCATCCGGAATGCCGCTGAGTGGATCGGTTTGGGCATTGGCGGGCTCTCCGTGGGCGAAGCCAAGCCCGACATGTACGCCATGCTCGATGTGGTGAATGAGGCGCTGCCCACGGATCGCCCGCGCTACCTCATGGGCGTCGGCTTCCCCGAGGATCTGGTGGAGGGCGTGGCCCGCGGGGTCGACCTGTTCGACTGCGTGGCGCCCACGCGGATGGGCCGGACCGGCGCCTTTTTCACGACCACGGGGCGGCGGAGCATCAAGAACGCCGTCTGGCGCCTCGACCCCGGGCCGCTCGACGACGAGTGCACCTGTTCGGCCTGCCGTCGCTTCTCCAAGGCCTACATCCGCCACCTGTTCGTGTCGGAAGAGATCCTCGGACTGCGCCTCCTGAGCCTCCACAATGTACATTTCCTCGTTGCGCTGATGCGCGATGCACGTGCCGCTGTTCAGGCTGGCACGTTCCAGGGCTGGAGTCGTGACTGGCTCGCCCGCTATCACTCACGATCGACGCCTTCATGAGCTTCTCCGTTCTTGCCAGCTTGGCCGCTCTGCAGTTGGGTGGCAACAGTCAGATCGCCTCCATGATTTTCATGTATGGCGCGATCTTCGCGATCTTCTACTTCGTGCTCATCCGTCCGCAGCAGCGGCAGCGGAAGGCGCACAATGAGTTGGTGCAGGCCCTCAAGAAGGGTGACGAGATCGTCACGGCCGGCGGCATGATCGGCGAAGTCGTGCACATCAACCCGGTCGGCAAGGACGGCGCGGTGAGCATGGAAGACCGGATCACGATCAAGTCGGGCGAGTCGAAGGTGATCGTCGAGCGTGGCCGCATTTCGCGTGTCGGCTCCTCCACCCCGGCGGCCTGAGGTATCCGTGTCGTTGCTCGATATTCACGTCCTGGGTTCGCCGATCCTCCGCCAGGAGACGGAACGCATCGAGCAGTTCACGCCGGAGTTGCGGCGGCTCGTGGACGACATGTTCGATACGATGGACAAGGCGAAGGGCGTCGGCCTCGCGGCTCCGCAGGTCGGACGACGCGAACGGCTGGCCGTGGTCGAGGTGGACGACACGCGATTGGTCGTCATCAATCCCGAGATCATCCTGAAGGAGGGGTCGGTGCGCGGGGAAGAGGGCTGTCTGTCCATCCCCGAGGTCTACGCCGACGTTGACCGGTTCTCCCGCGTCATCGTGCGAGCGCAGGACATCGATGGCGTGTGGTACGAAGTCGAAGGCACCGAATTGCTGGGACGGTGCCTGCAACACGAAATCGATCACCTGCACGGCCGGATGTTCACCGACCGCCTCAGCCTGCTCAAGCGTCGCGCCGCGATGCGGGAGTGGGAGTACGAGAAAGCGAAGTACCCGAAGCTCTTGCGCGTGCTCCCCGTCGGCGATCTGCCGAAGGAGCGCGACGCCGCCGCACCCGACACGAAGGCCTAACCGGAGACCGCCCCACCCGTGCGCATTCTCTTCTGGGGCACTCCCGATTTCGCCGTTCCGCCGCTCCGCGCGCTGATTGGCGAGGGTCATGACGTGGTCGGCGTCGTCACGCAGCCCGACAAGCCGCGAGGTCGGTCGCGCACGCAGCTCGATCCGTCGCCGGTCAAGCGCGTCGCGCTCGAAGAAGGCATCCCCGTGCTGCAGCCCGGGAAGCCGCGGGGCGACGAGTTCCTCGACGCCATGCGCGCGCTCGCGCCCGACATCTCGGTCGTCGTCGCCTACGGGTGCATCCTGCCCAAGGCGGCCATCGATCTCCCGTCGCTCGGCACGCTCAACATTCACGGCTCCATCCTGCCCGCGCTGCGCGGGGCGGCGCCGATTCAGGCCGCCATTCTCGACGGCCTGACGGAAACGGGCATCACGATCATGCAGATGGTGCCCGCGCTCGATGCTGGCGACATGCTGCACGTGCTGCGCACCCCGATCGAGTCCGACGAGACGTACGGCGAGCTCCACGACCGTCTCTCGGAACTCGGCGCGCTGGCCATCGTGCAGGCCTTGGCGATGATCGATGCGCAGATCGTGCAGCCGATCGCGCAGGACGACGCGCGATCGACGTACGCCTCGAAGATCGATCGCGATATGGCACGTCTTGATTTCACCTGGTCCGCCGAGCGCGTGTCGCGGGTGACGCGCGCGTTCGACCCGCGACCGGGCGCCTTTGCCAGCTTGCGCGGCGTGGATACGAAGCTGTTCAGCGTGCTCGTCGTGGGCGACGGTACGAACGACGATCTCGACGAGCCCACGCTGGCGAGCCCGCCGGGTACGGTGCGCTCGGTCGACGACCATGGGCTGCTGGTCCGCTGTGGCGAAGGCGCTGTACGATTCATGGATGTGCAGCCCAGCGGCAAGCCGCGGATGACCGCCGCCTCGTTGGCGCGCGGCCGCGGTGTGTCGGTGGGCGATCTGCTCGAGCCCGCGTGAACACACCATGATGCCCGTTGTGACGAAGAAGCCGCACAACCTGCTGGGCATCACCGAGTCGCGGGCGTCCGCGGCGATGGTGCTGGCCGACCTGCGCAATGGTGCGATGCTCGACGCGGCCTTCGATCGGTACGTGGCACCGCTCGATGCGCGCGACCGCCGCTGGGTGCAGGAACTGCTCTGGGGCATGCTGCGCACGCGCAACCGTCTCGATGCCATTCTCGCCGAGCGCGTGCGTGGTGGCATCGCCAAGATCGACGTCGACGTCGCGGACTTGCTGCGCCTCGGCGCGTATCAGCTGCTCAGCATGGGCAGCGTGCCGGCCTACGCCGCCATCGGTCAGACCGTCGAGCTCACGAAGCGCCGCCATGGCATCGGCGCCAGCAAGTTGGTGAACGCCGTCTTGCGTCGCATCGATCGCGAGCGCGACACGATCGAGCCGCCGGCACCGTCCGAGCCGCTCGAAGCGCTGGCGCAGCAGTATTCGCATCCGCGGTGGGTGATTTCGCGCTGGGTCGATCGCTGGGGCAGGAGCGACACCGAGCGACTGTTGGCCGTGAACAACGAGCCCGCCTCGATCACCGTGCGCCCGTATGGCGTGGCACGCGCACAGCTCGACGAGATGCTCACGGGCGCCGGCGTCACCACACACGACGTACCGCTGGTGCCCGACTCCATACGACTTGGCCCGGGCGTGGCCCTCACCGAGCTCGGTGCGTTCAAGCAGGGTCTGTTCTTCGTGCAGGATCCAGCGGCCACCCTCGTCGCGCAGTATGCGTTCGTCCCCGAGGGCGGCGTGGTGGTCGATCTGTGCGCCGCCCCCGGCGGCAAGGCGCTCGAGCTCTCGCGTCGCGCACGGCTGGTGTTCGCCGCCGATGCAAAGATGGCGCGCGTCGAGCGCATGCTCACCGGATTCGGGCGACTCGATGCGACCAATCTCATTCCCATCGTGTGCGATGCGCGGCATCCCGCCATTGGTGAGGCCGATGTGGTGGTGATCGACGTGCCCTGCACCGGCACCGGCACGTTCCGCCGTCACCCCGATGCACGCTGGCGTTTACGCGTGTCCGACTTCGCCGTGTTGCCGGCGTTGCAACGCGAGATTCTGCTGGCCGCCGCCTCGATGGTGAAGCCGGGCGGATTGCTCGTGTACAGCACGTGTTCGCTCGAGCTCGAAGAGAACGACGACCAGATCGATTCGTTTCTCGCCACACACAAAGAATTCACGTTGGAGCCGCCGCCGACTGGCACGGTGCCGGAGTCGGTGTTGGACCACGGACTGCTTCGCGTGTTGCCGCAGCGGCACGGCACCGACGGCGCCTTCGCGGCGCGGTTGCGGAGACTCGCGTAATGGCCACGGCCAACACGACCGGGACGCGCTCGCGGCGCGGACCGAGGGCGAAGTCGACGCGGACCTGGCTCATTCGTGGCACGATCGCCGCGGTGGTCGGGCTCATTCTGGGCGGTGCCGGCGGCGTGGCCACCGTGCGCACGCTCGAACCGGGGCGCGCGAACGCGGTCGATTCGGTGCAAGCCGTGCTCGACAGCATCGCCCGCGGCACGATCCCCGAGCCCACCGCGGCCGAGCGCGAGCAGGAAGCAACACGACAGGCCGACAGCGCGGCGCAGGTCGTGCCGGCAGCTGACAGCGCCGCCAGCGAAAACGTCCTCGTCTCCATTCCCGATGTGATCGGACTCGAAGAAGGCCCCGCCCGCGAAAAGCTGCTCGAAGCCGGTTTGCTCGTGGGTGAGGTGCAGTTCCGTGCCAGCGGCAGCCCGGCCGGTATCGTGCTTGCCATCACGCCCGCCGCCGGCAGCGTCCTCGCGGTCAACAGCCCTGTATCGCTCGTGCTCAGCGACGGACGTTCCCCCGCTGACACACTCTTTACCCCTCTGCTCCATCCGGCTCCATGACCGTGCGTATTGCCCCCTCCATACTCAGCGCCGATTTCCGCAAACTCGGCGAAGAGATTGCCATGTGCGACGCCGGCGGCGCCGACTGGATTCATGTCGATGTGATGGACGGTCGCTTCGTGCCGAGCCTGTCGTTCGGGGTAAAGGTGATCGAAGCGGCGCGTCGCTCCAGCACGAAGATCATCGATGTGCATCTCATGGTCGTCGAGCCTGAGAACTACTTCGACGACTACGTGAAGGCGGGCGCCGATGTGCTCACCATTCATGCCGAAGCCGCGCCGCACCTCGACCGGCAGATTGCGCGCATCCAATCGCTGGGATGCAAGGCGGGCGTCGCGCTCAATCCGGCCACGCCGTTGTCGGTCATCGAAGAAGTGGCACACATGGTCGACCTGGTGCTCATCATGAGCGTCAATCCCGGGTACGGTGGACAGCAGTTCATCGAGTATTCGATCGACAAGATTGCACGGACGCGCTTGCTGCTCGATCGGACTGACAGTGATGCGGTGTTGGAGGTCGACGGCGGCATTTCGCGCGACACGATTCATCGCTGCTGGGCCGCGGGCGCCGACACGTTCGTGGCCGGCAACGCCATCTTCGGCGCCGCGAATCCGCAGGCCGAGATCGAAGTACTGCGGAATCTCTGCGTGGAGCACGCATGACGTCCAAACAACAGTGGCTGGTCGTGCTGGGTATCGTCGCGGTGCTGGCGGGCGGTGCGTTCGCCGCGTCGTATTTCCTGAAGGACGAGCTCACCAGTGTGTCGGTGGGCTCCGAGGCGCCGGGCTTTGCCGCGAAAACGCTCACGGCCACGCCGGCCATGAAGACACTCACCGATTATCGCGGCGACGTCGTGCTGTTGAATATCTGGGCGACGTGGTGCATTCCATGCCGGACCGAGATGCCCAGTATCGAAGCGGTGCATCAGACGCTGGGGCCGAAGGGACTGAAAGTCGTCGCCATCAGCATTGATGATGAGGGGGCCGAACAGAAGATTCGGGACTTCGCCAAGGAGTTCAGGCTCAGCTTCGAGATGCTCCACGATCCGGCCGGAACGATCCAAGGCATCTACCGCACGACCGGTGTGCCCGAGACATTCGTAATCGGGCGTGACGGCGTCATCCGCAAAAAGTGGATCGGTGCGGAAGACTGGAACTCCGATGGCAACCAGCGACTGCTGTCGTCGCTGCTGGCCGAGCCGAAGCCGTAGTGAGTCAGGTCAGTCGGGTGGCGTGGCCGAACGTCGTGCGGGCGCTGTCGGCGCTGGTACTGGCGGTGGCGCTGTGGCTGTACATTCACGCCGTCCATGTCTGACATTTTCTCTGACGTCGCGTCTGGCATCGCGCCGCGCCGCGTGCTCGGCATCGAGACGTCGTGCGACGAAACATCGGCGGCCGTCGTATACGGCACCCCAGCGGACATGCGTCTCGAATCGCTCGTGATTCTGTCGCAGGATGTGCATCGGCTCTTCGGCGGTGTGGTGCCGGAAATCGCCAGCCGTCAGCATCTCACCGGCATCGTACCCGCGGTTCGCACCGCACTGGCCGATGCCAACGTCACACTCGGCGATCTCGATGCGATCGCGGTCACTCATGCTCCCGGCCTCGTGGGCGCGCTGCTGGTGGGCACGAGCTACGCCAAAGCGCTGGGGTTTACGCACAACCTGCCCGTCGTGCCGGTGCACCATCTCGAAGGGCATCTGTTCGCGACACGGCTCGAACACCCCGAGGCCAGGCCGCCGTTCATCGCCCTGCTCGTGAGTGGCGGGCACACCTTGTTGCTCGACGTCGAGGCATGGGGACGTTATCGCCTGTTGGGACAGACGCGCGACGATGCCGCGGGGGAAGCCTTCGATAAAGTGGCGAAACTGCTCGGGCTGCCGTATCCCGGCGGTCGTCCGCTCGAGGAACTGGCCCGCACTGTCGACCCACCCGTCCATCAGCATCCCCATCGCTTTGCGCGACCCATGCTGCGGAAGTCGGCCGAGCCGGGTGACGACGACTACTATGATTGTTCCTTCAGTGGCCTCAAGACCGCCGTCCTGTATGCCGTACG
Source organism: uncultured Gemmatimonadota bacterium (assembly GCA_903900795.1). Taxonomy (GTDB): domain Bacteria; phylum Gemmatimonadota; class Gemmatimonadetes; order Gemmatimonadales; family Gemmatimonadaceae; genus Gemmatimonas. Next base: position 9,845 of record CAIUOO010000449.1, read on the forward strand.
TGATGCCGAACAGGCCGGCGTGCTCGACACGCAGCGCGCCAGCATCGCGCGCGGCTTTCAGGATTCGCTGATCGAAACGCTGGCCGAAAAGGTGGCGCGCGCTGCGCGTCGCTATCGTCGGGCCCGCGTGGTGCTGGGCGGTGGCGTGGCCTGCAATCGTGCGTTGCAAGCGGCCATTCGCGAGCGGGTCGCACCGCGTGGGACCGTGTTTGCGCCGATGCCGCGGTTGGCCACGGACAACGCCGCAATGATCGCGGCCGCCGGGCTGTTCCGCTTCGAGGCCGGCGAACGGGCCGAGCCGACCATGACCGCTCACGCATCCCTGCCGATCCCCGGTATCTTTTCGTAGGCGGTGGGGGCGCCGCACGCCCTCCCCCGCACGCCCTCCCCCGTACTCCCCACTCCCGACTCCGCTGTGCACCCCATCATCCACCACCCCACGGTCTTCAAATTCGGCTTTGTCGAACTGACCGGATTTGGTCTCGCCGTTCTCATGGCGTTCGTGATCGCACAGATCGTCTGTCAGCGCGAGTTCTGGCGCCGTGGTCAAAACGCGGAGTCCGAGGCGATGCCGGACATCGTGCTCGCGGCGCTGATCGGCACGCTCCTTGGGGCAAAGACGTACTACGTGGTGCTCACCGGCGACCCCTCGGCCTTCTTCAGCCGCGGTGGCTTTGTGTTCTGGGGCGGCTTCATCGGTGCCGTCGGTCTCTGCTACGCGACGATTCAGTACAAGAAGCTGAGCTTCCCGAAGATCGCCGACGTAGCGGGGATCGGGATCGCGGCCGGCTATGCGGTGGGACGGACCGGCTGCTGGGCAGTAGGTGACGACTACGGCCGTCCCTTCAGCGGCTTGTTCGCGACGAAGTTTCCCGACGGCGCTCCGCCCAGCACGGCAGCCGTGATGTCCCAGCAGTTCGGAGTCCAGTTCCCCGCCGGCACCAACATGTCGGACGTGATCGCGGTGTACCCGACGCAGCTCTACGAGACGCTGATGGGCTTCGTGATGTTCGTGATCCTGTGGCGCTTCCGGAAGCACGCGCATCTGCCCGGCTGGCTGTTCGGCATGTACTGCATTCTGGCCGGCATCGAACGGTTCATCGTGGAGTTCTTCCGCGCGAAGGATGACCGTCTGGTGATCGGGTTTTCGACGGCCCAGATCATCGGGATCGTCATTTTCCTGATTGGCGTGGGGATCGTGGCAACGCGATCGAAGCGGAGTGAGCCACTGGCAACGGCGTAAGGCCCCCGGCTGAGGTGGGCCATGAGCCATGGCCCGTAGGCCGTGGACCGCGAGTAGAAAAGCCGAGCCGGCCACTCCCCATTGCGTCGCGCTGCCTCTGCTATGTATACTCCAATATACGCTTTGAGAATCATTCTCATCTAACACCGTGGCCTCGATTCAGCTCCCGACCCTGCAGTCACCGAACACCGCCGCCGCACAGACCACGTGCGCGCTCAACGTGTGTCCTGCAGGCACCCGAGTGACCGTCGTCGACATCGAGTGCTCCGGCGATGAGGCCTGCCGTCTCCGCTCGCTTGGCTTCTGTGAAGGCACGAGCGTGAACGTCATCGACGCCCGCGATGCCATGCTCCTCGAAGTGCGAGGCACTCGGATCGCGCTCGGTTCGGCCCTCACGGCCGGCATCACTGTTCAGCCCGTCAGCGCGCGCTCATAGCGCGACTGGCGAGGCGCCCGACATGCGGCCGTTGCGTCGTGTGCGCGTCAGGACCCGGTGAGTACTCTGCAGAGCCCCCTGTCCCCCGACGATTCGGCGACCACTCCCCTCGTGGTCGGTCGCGATTCGCTGCGGGTTGCCATCATCGGCAATCCCAACACCGGCAAAACCACGCTCTTCAATGCCCTCACTGGGCTGCGTCAGCGCGTGGGCAATTTTGCGGGCGTGACGGTCGAGCGGGTGGAAGGGGGGTTCAAGGGCCCTGACGGCCGCCGTGTGACCGTGCTGGATCTACCGGGCAGCTATTCCCTATCTGCTGGCTCGCCCGACGAGCAGGTGGCGCTGGAAGTGCTCTTGGGTCGCGACGCCGACCGCTGGCGCCCCGATGTGGTGCTTGTCGTGGTCGATGCCTCGCACCTCGAGCGGAACCTCTTTCTGGCCAGCCAAGTCGTCGAGCTCGGCGTACCCGTCGTGGTGGCGCTCAATCAGTTCGACGTGGCCGAGGCCGAGGGACTGCGGATCGACGTCCCGGAGCTGATCCAGGCGCTGGGCGTGCCGATCGTCCCCACCGTCGCCAAACGCGGTCAAGGGCTTGAGCCGCTCAAACGGGCGCTGATCATCGCCGCCGAGCTTCCGGCGCCCTCACGACAGTTCTCGATTCCCGAGCCGGCCCAGGACGCCCTCGCCCCGCTCGAGGCCTGTTTGGTGGCGGATGGACTATCGGCTCGCGCGGCTCGCATGGAAGCCCTGCGGCTGTTGGGAATGCAACGGGTCGGTCCGCATCTCGATCGCGTACCTGGTCTCGCGGACGCCATCACGGCCGCCTCGGACGAACTGCGTCGTGTGGGGTTCGTCCCCACACGGCTGGAATCGGAGGTGCGGTACGCGTGGATTTCGCAGGTCATCGAGCGCACCGTGACCCGGTCCCGTCCGGCCGGTCACAACGCGAGCGACCGCATTGACCGGTTTGCGCTGCACCGCGTGTGGGGCCCGCTCATCTTCCTCGTGCTCATGATGGTCGTCTTTCAGGCGGTCTTTTCGTGGGCCACGCCCCTGATGGACGGCATCGAAGCCCTCATCGCGGCGGCCGGCAGGGCCGTGGGCTCCGCCCTGCCCGAAGGCGATCTGCGCTCGCTGATCGTGGATGGTGTCTTCGCCGGTGTCGGTTCTGTGCTCGTGTTCCTGCCACAGATCGCGATTCTCTTTGCGTTCATCGGCGTGCTCGAACACTCCGGCTATATGGCGCGCGCCGCGTTCCTGATGGACCGCATCATGCGCCGGGTCGGGCTGCACGGGAAAAGCTTCATTCCGATGCTCTCCGGCTACGCCTGCGCGGTGCCCGGCATCATGGCCACGCGTACGATCGAAGATCCCAAAGATCGGCTGGCCACGATCATGGTCGTGCCGCTCATGAGCTGTTCGGCCCGACTGCCGGTATACACGCTGCTCATCGGCGCCTTTGTGCCGGCGACCTCGATTTTCCCGGGGCTCACGCTGCAGGGTGTCACCATGCTGATCATGTATCTGCTCGGCACCGTCGTGGCCCTCGCCGTGGCCGCGATCTTCAAGCACACGCTGCTGAAAGGCCCTGTGCGTCCTATGATTCTCGAGCTGCCGCCGTATCGTTTCCCCAGCCTCAAGTCACTCGGCGTGTCCGTCGTGCAGCGCTGCCAGCTATTCCTGCAGCGCGCCGGCACGGTGATCCTGGCGCTCTCGATCGTGCTCTGGGCCATGGCCACGTATCCGAAAGCCGCCGTCGATACCTCGTTGCCGATGGAGGCGCAGCAGGAGCAGCAGCTCGAGCATTCGGTGCTGGGCCGCATCGGCCACGGCATTGAACCTCTAGTGCGCCCGCTGGGGTACGACTGGAAGATCGGCGTCTCAATTGCTGCCAGCTTCGCAGCGCGCGAAGTGTTCGTGTCCACTATGGGCACGATCTACGGCGTCGGTACCGAGAGCGAGCAGGCGCTCACCGAGCGATTACGGTCGGAGCGGAACGCGGTCACCGGCACGCGGGCGTATACGCCGCTCATTGCCATCAGTCTGATGGTGTTCTACGTGTTCGCGCTCATGTGCATCAGCACGATCGCGGTCACGGTGCGTGAAGCGGGCGGCGGGCGCATTGGCTGGCAGTGGGCGGGCCTGCAGTTCGCGTACATGCTGGCGTTGGCGTGGGGCTCCGCGTGGCTGGTGTACGTGGGCGGTACCGCACTTGGCTTGGGAGGCTAGCGATGGCGACACGAGTGAACGCGCAATTGATCGTCGTCGTGCTGATCGTGGCCAGCGCCCTGTTTTTCGTGACGCGGCGCGCCTGGCGCTCGATCGCCGCGGCACGTACGCCCAAAAGCGGCTGCGGCTCCGACTGCGGCTGTCACTGAACCGCGCGTCAAGGAACGGCTAGCGCAGTTCGGCCGCGATGCCGGTCCAGGCGTCATCGGCCGCCGCGAACACCCCGCGTACGGTCTCCACCCATTGCCGCCAGTCGGCGATGCGCGTGTCGAGTGCGCCGCCGCGCACGGCATCGCCGGCCAGTCCCATACTCTCGATGGCCGTGAACACGGGCGCCGACTCCTCCTCGAGCGCCGCTTCCACGGCGCGCTGCTCGGCCGGATCACCGGGGGCCGCGGTGGCCGCAATTTCGGCGATGGCCCGCTCGATCTCTGTCGTGAGCGTGGCGGCATCGAGCAGCATCACCTGACGTGTGGGATCGCTTACCCCTTCCACCGAGCGACGCGCGGCGAGCAGCGGTGCGAACCAGCGGTCGTGCGCCGCGACGGGCATGCCGCGCAACGAGCCGAGGGACTTGAGGCCGCGCGTGAGCTCCGGCATCGCACAGGCACGATCAAGCAGCTGCAGCCCGAGGGCCCGGAGCTGATCGTCGCCGCTGAGCTCGAGCACGTCGTTGCTCACGAGATACACCGTAAGTGATGACCCGCCGCCGGCGATGCCCTCGATGCCGCTCAGTGAGAGTCGCCACGGTGTGGCGTCCTGCCACGCCAATACGAGTGTGTCCTGGTCGAGGGTAACGCTGGCCGACGTGTCGATCTCGCGACCACGCACGATGCCGACGACGCGCGCCTGTGCCGCGATCACGGATGTCATCAGGCGAGGATCGCCGAGACGACGGCGGCGGTGTCGGCGAGGTTGGCGAACACCGCGGCGGGGCTGTGCGCCGCGAGATCCTCGGTACTGTACCGGCCGGTTGCGACTCCAATGGCGCGCACACCGAGCGAACGCCCGCAGTGAATGTCCGCCGGTGTGTCACCGATGATCACGATGCGGTCACCGGCGATGTCGAGACCGAGCTGCTCGCGGGCGCGACGCTGCGCGAATGCCGGTAACTCCGGACGGTCTTCGTGATCGCAGCCGAACGCGTTGGCGCGAAACTGTGCAAAATCGACCTGCACCGCATTGAGCTTGGCGCGGGCGCCGCGCTCGATGTTCCCGGTGAGCAAGCCCAGCGTGACGTCGTGATTGCCGCGCAGTGCGTCGAGCAGCGGTGGAATGCCATCGCACAAGCGGGCCGGGGTCGTGCCTTCGCGTGTGAGCTCCGCACCCAGGCCGTGCACGTATTCGTTGAGCAGGTCGTCGAGCCGACTGGAGATCGTGGCATCGGTAAACCCCGCTTCGCGCATCTGTTCGCGCGCGATCTGCCGATCGGTCTTCCCGTCGTAGCGGTAGCTGGTATCGCCGGTCGTGCCAAACACGCGCAGCAACGCATTTTCCATGGCGCGACGGCCGGCGCCGTCTGACCAGAGCAGCGTGCCATCGATATCGAACAGGACGAGCTTCACGAGTGCTGGATTGAAGATGAAACGGCGGCAGGGCGTGCCACGATCGGTCTCGCATGTGCCGTGCGCGACAGCAGCAGCCCCGCCATGATCAACGCTGCGCCGAGCAACTGCCACACGGTCGGCTGCTCGCCGAGCATAAGCCAGGCGAAGGCAATCGCGACGATGGGCTGCAGGTTGCCGTACATGGCGGTGCGCGTGGCACCAAGAACGCGTACCCCGCGATAAAAGAGCAGATACGCTACCACCAGGGCTCCGATGCCGGCGTACGTCACCGCGCCCCACTCGTTCAGCGTCACGGCCCCCCAATCGAGCCTGATGAGATCGGGCAGCGCAATCGACACCAGCACCAACGCCCCGCTGGCCATGGTGATCGCCGACAAGTGGAGCGGATGCGCGGTCTTGGTATACGGCTGCAGCATCACGCTGAACGTCGCCCAGGCAATGCTGCCCATGGCGATCAACCCGGCGCCGAGCATCACATCGCGCCCGCCTTCGAAGCCCTGTGCGCTGCCCACGACACAGGCCACACCCAACAGCTGAAGCCCGATCCCGCTCCATCCTCGCATGGGGAGATGCTCACGTCCCAGTAGCCGCGAAATGAGCGCGATCCACGCCGGTCCGGCCGCCACCACGAGCGCCGCGACGCCGGCGCGGGTACGCGACATCCCGAAGATGAAAAACAGCTGATACAATCCGTTGCCGACGAGGCCAAGCAACGCCAACGTTATGATGTCACGCCGTGGCGGAAGCTTCGTGCCACGCACGAACGCCGCAATCGCAAACAGCACGATCGCCGCCATCGTGACCCGCAGGCCATTGAAGGTGAGCGGCGAGAGCGTGCGGAGACCCGCCTTCACCACGCTGTAGTTGATGCCCCAGATCAGCGACATGAACACGAGCCCGAGATCGGTCGTCCCGAAGCCCGGACGGGGCGCAGCCGCTGGAGTCTGAGGCGAAGCCATATGTCTGCAATCTAGGTACCTGGGGCGCAGCGGGTGGAATCCCCGACGTACCGCCGGTAGCTTCCCCCCATGCATGTCTCCTTTGCGCTCTTTGCCGACGCGGCGAATATCTCCCAAGAAGGGAAGCTGAACATCCTGGGCGTGTTCGATGCCGTCCACGTGGGTCAGCTCCCTGCCCTGCACCCTCGCGCCACCTTCGTGGTGCGTATCAAGGCCCTCCCCGGCGACGCCGGCGATCATGCGATGACGCTCCGCTGGGTCAACCCGCGCGGCGTTGAGCTGTGGGTGTCGAACGCCGAACTCTCCATCGCTCCGCCACCACCCGGCACCACGGAACTCGACATGCCGGTCATCGTGCAGCTCGACCTGCCGCTCGATCTGACGGGCGATTATCGCATGATCGTGGAAATCCGCGACGAAAAGCGCGGCGAAGCGATGCTGCACGTAAGAGGACAGCCGATGGTGCCGGGTGCTGCTTCCGGCATGCTCTCTTAGAACAGATCAGGGGCGCGAAGAGTGAACGGCGCGAAGAAGCAGGGGCGCCAAGAGTAAACGGCGAAACAGCCAACCGCGCCGTACTGAGTACTGAGTCGCGGTTCATTCTTCGCGCCGTTGATCCTTAGCGCCGTTAATTCCTAGCGCCGTTCACTCTTCGCGCCGTTCGCAGTTCAAACAGCCCGCCTTATCCCCACGCCTTGTGCCTTCATCTTCGTCGAGAGCTCCGTCTCTACGTAGATGCCGCCGCGCGCGAGGGAACTGTGAATCATACCCCCGCTTCCCGTGCCGATGCCGACGTGCGTGATGCGCTGATCATCGCGATCGGAGAAGAACAGCAAGTCTCCCGCGGCATGCGGTGCGGTGACGTCGTCGCTTACCAAGACCGCGTCTTCCGCCTGCTGCCACGCGTCTCTCCGCAGTGGTATACCGTGCAGCGCGAAGATGCGCTGCACGAAGCCGGAGCAGTCCACGCCCCATGGCGTCACGCCTCCCCACAGGTAGCTGGTACCGGTGAACAAGGTGAGCGCACTGCGCACGATCGCGTCGCGGTCGCGTGGGAATTGTGCGGCACGGGTAGCGGGATCGATGGCCACACCTTCGACCACCTCGAGCCCCGACGCCACGCGTGCACCGAGCGGCAGGGCGCGGAGCCGTCCCTCCGCGTCGCGCGTCACGCAGCCCAGCGCGATGCGCCACGTTGCCTCGGTACCAGTGAACGGCATCAGATAGCCCGCGTGCGTCCATCCCTCGTAGTCGTCGGCGCCGCGCACGTGCAGCCAGTCGCCGCGGCCGTCCACCAGCCGAAGCACTTCACCGGCCAGCAGCTGCGACGTGAGCGGCGCGGCGATGCGCGCATCGCCAAGAAGTGGAGCGATGGCCGATCGGACCGTGAATCGGTCGGCGGTGGAGAGCGTCAGTGTAGTGCCCAACGGAAGACTCTCAGCAGAGGGGGATTTCGCGCGTCGCAACGACCGCGTTGCCATGCCGAGCGGCTCCGCGTGATCCGTTGGGAAAGTTAATGCGACGCGTGGATCAGATGAGCCACGACAGTCCCGAGGTCGCCCAACGTGAACGGGTTAGCCAGCACCGGCCGGCCTGTTCGGGATGGCGTGACGCCATCAACTCGTACACCTGCTCCCCGTCATTTCCTTCATTCGGAGACCCAAAAGAATCTGATCGTACGAACGCTCCGCCAGCAGCGCGAGCGCTTCAGCACCACCCTCGGCCACCTTCACGGAATAGCCCGTGTTCCGCAGGAATCGGCTGATCGCATGCGCAATCGTGTAGCCAAGCCCGCGGTTTCCCTGCGCGGTGCGCGTCGTGAACATCGGCTCGAGAATACGCGCCAGGTGAGGCGAGGTGATGCCAGGGCCCGTATCCGTCACCAGCACGTCCACGCCCTTATCCCGTTCGCGAGTACTGACACGGATCAGCCGTTCGCCGTCGAAGTCGACGAGAGCGCCCACGACTTTGCCCTGCTCGTGAATCGGCGCCTTCGTGATTATGCCCATGCGGGGCCCTTTCGCGCCGAGGAATCGCATTTGCAGTCGGTGGCGGTGGCCACCGAGTGTCTCGGCCACCATCGTGAGGGCCGTCGGCCGGTCGGCCGCATGCACCAGCGACGCGAAATGCTGATCGAGGACCGCGTCACGTGGCAGGCCGGCTTCGGCCAGCAAGCCCGCGTTGACCGAGGTGAACCGGCCATGCAGATCCACTGCAAATCGCGTCGGTCGCCGCTTCCACGAGCCGCGTGTACAACGACTCGGACCGCTCGCAGGCTCGCTAATCAGCGCGTTGCTGCGTGATGTCATGCAGACAGGCGACAGTGCCCGTGACCTGCCCCAGTTCGAACAGTGGCGCCGAGCTCACGCGCACCAAGCGACGCTCGCCGTCGGAGCGCAGTACCTCGCATTCATACTTCTGTCCTTCGCCCTGACGGGCCAGTCGTTCGAACGCCTGCACGCTCTCGATCCAGTCGGATGGCGTGAGGTTCGCGACCGCCTCGCCCTCAAGATTCGGCCGACGGAACAGCATGTGCGACGCCGGATTCGCGAACGTGATGCGCCCCTCGAGATCGGTCATCACGATCGCGTCCGACACCGTATCGAGCACCTTGCGATGCCGTTCCGCCAAGCGATGCGATTCCGTCACATCATCGAACGTGATGACACAGCCGCCGTCGGGGTGCGGTGCCGCCAGCAGCGAGAACAGGCGGCCGGTGGTGTTGTCGCGCACGAGTTCGCGTGTGGGAACACCTTCCGCCATGGCCCGGGCGACGAACAGATCGACGGCGCTCGCCTCGAGCGTGCCGCTGCTACCCACCAGCGCATCGCGGAAGCGGCGACCCAGCAACGCCGGAATCGTCGTGCCACACAGTTCCGCCGCCCGCAAATTGCAGCGGCTCACGGTCAGCGATTCCTCGAGCACCACGATGCCGCTGGCGGTGCTGTCGAACGCCACCTTCCACTCGCGCGTCGCCTTCTCCACCTCCTCGAACAGGCGCGCGTTCACGATCGCGACCGCGACCTGATCGGCGAGACGCTGCAGGACCTTGCCATCTTCGTGGTCGAACGGGCGATCGCGGTTGATCACGGCAATCGAGCCAATCGTGCCGCGACCTGTGATAAGCGGGGCAATCACCATGCGCTGAATCGGCGCGCGATGCTGCACCATTCGATGGAGCGCGGTTTCAGCGCTTCCGTCGTTCACGATAATCAGCTCGTTCGACACCACCGAGCGTCCGAGCATACTGCCCGTAACGGGCAGATGCACGCCGCTGAGCACATCGGCGCTGCCGAGCGAGGCGACGATGTGCAGATACTCGCCGGTCCGCAGCGCGACACAAGCGCCCTCGACGCCGAGCAGCGAGACCATATGCCGCAAAATGAGACGCAGCACTTCACCGAGGCGCAGTGACTCACCGACGGCGCGCGCCACATCGGCCAGCGCCTCGGTCGTGCGCCGTTCGCGTTCGCTCTCGGCGTATCGGCGGGCGTTAGCGATCGCGGTGGCCGCCTGCGACGCCATGGTGGCCAACACTTCCTCGTCCTCGGCTGTGTACACGTCGGCACGCGTGGAGTGCACCGCGAGCACGCCGAGCAATCGAATGCCCACGCGCACCGGTACCGCGAGCACCGACGTCGCCGCGCCCGATTCCCCGACCACGTCGTACATCGAGAGCGCCGGGAGGAGGCCGGCGCGTTCACGGGCGCGATCGGCGTCGCGATCGCCCACGCGCACCGGACGTCCGGTGCGCGCCACTTCCGCGACGATGCCGTTGCCCAGACGCACCGGGCTCCGGGCCCGTTCCACGCCGCGCACGACGCGCAGGGCCGTGGTGAGGATGTCGGCGTCGAGATCCGGGATCAGGACCACCACGCCATCGGCGCGCACCGCCAGCTGCACCTGACGCGTGAGCTCGCGCATGATCTCGTGCTCGTCGAGCGAGCGCGTGAGCGATGCGCCGGCTTCCTGCAACCGCAGGAGCCGCTCGTGACGCTGGTCGGCCAAGGCCCGCAGGGCGTCATAGGCCACGCGCGCCGCCAAATGGCGTGTAATCGCACTGATGTCGCGCCGGCAGACTTCGCTGGGCCGACGACCGTCCCGAGGACCGGCCAGCTTCACGATGCCGAGCAGTTCACCATCTAAACCGCGCAACAGCACTACAATCAGATCAGTGGGCAGCCACGTGTGACCGTCGCCGGCCGCCTGTGGTTCGACGCCGAAGAACTCCCGGGCCACCCACGGATCACTCCCGTCAAGCAGGTGCAGGTCACCGACGCGGAATCGCTCCACGTGCGATAGGCGACGACGCCACGCCGCGCCCGGCAGCGGCTTCAGTGCTACCGCGGTCAGCGACGCCGTTTCCGGCAGCCCAGCGTGCACCACCGCGGTGGGGTTCAACGACGCGTCGCGCAGCGAGATCACCACCCGGTCGAAACCCATCCCGTGCAGCAGCGCTGCCGTGACTTGCACGCGCGCCGTCGTCGACTCGGCGCGATCGATGTCGTCGAGCGACTCGGTCAGCGAATGCACCGAGCGACTGGAGGGGGGAGGCGTGATTAGTGACATCTGGCACACGAAGACGAACGGGGACCGGCAGGCGAAACAACGTCCCGCCGAGCCCGACCGAACTCAGAATGTCCAGCTGCGAAAAAAGTCGATGCCAATCTGCGGCGGCGTCTGCTGGAAGGTGCGGCTGATCCCCAGTCGCCCGCAGGCCTGGGCACTGGAGCCCGGCTCGAGGCCAAGCGCCGCGCTCAGCCCCCCCTCGAAGCGCCGCTCCACCTTCACCCCAAGTCCCTGCGCAAACAGGGACAGCGCGTCACCGCCTCCCGACGTCTGACTGGACAAGCCGCATAGCCCGGTGCTGAAGGTGAAGTAGGTATTGCGGGCAATTTGACCGCCCACACCCACGCGCGTGGAGGCCAGGATCCCAAGACCATTCTCGCGCAGATTGGCGGCGTCCCCGGGATTGAGGGCCGTCGGCTCCACCTGGACCACATCGAAGCGGCCGCCCGCCAGTCGGCTCGACAGGTAGCTCCCGGCCAACCGGAGGGCGAGAGTGGCTCCCTGCTCGGCATAGGGCGTGCCCAGCAGGGCGTAGGCCGGCTCGCCGGTCACCAGGTAGCTCAACATGTCGCTCTCGGGGAGCGGCGGGTTGTCGGCGCTGGACAGTGCCAAGGTGGGCCGGTCGATCGTCCCCGCGATGTTCACGCGAATGCGCACGTCCTGCCGATTGGAGTTCGGGCGCGTCTCCCGGATCGTGTGGAGCGCGGTGATATCGAGCGCGGGCTCGAGGTCGGGATCACCGAAAAAGCGCACGAGTCCACGCTCCACTTCGAAGCCGGGGCGGGCGATGCCGAGATTGAGCTGATACGTGCCGCGATCCACCGTAAGCGAGTCGGCCAACGCGAGCCGCGGCACCTGCCCGTCGCGCGACAGCGCGCGTGTGACGCGCAGCCCGCCGCCCAACTTGAGGTTGGCCTCGGGAGAGCGCAGCCACACATCATCACCGATGCTCACGCGCACGTTGTCAAGCTGCAGGTTCTGCATAAGCGCCCGCGGTGCCGAGGGCAGCAGCCCATTCACCCCGAAGCGAGTGGTATCGATGACATCGAGATTGTCGGTGAGATCGAGCCCCCGTCGTTGCGCGAGCGCGCGGATGAATACGCGGCCCCGATCGATCCGCACCGCGCCCTGCACCCGTGGAGCGTCACGCGATCCCGTGAGCGTGATCGGCGTGGTGGTGGTCATCACGATCGACGCCGTGCGCGGCTTGTCGACCGCTTGAAACTCGTTGGCCGCGAACCGTAGGTCGAACGTCGGATTGGCGATTTCCCGGATGCCGATCGAACCGCTGATCCCGATTGAGTCCTGAGGGGTCCCGCTCGTCGCTCCGATGCGGCGAATCAGGATGCTGTCCCCGAAGAGGCCGATGTCAGCGCGCGCCTGGTCGAGCCGGATGCCGAGATTGTCGAGCGACAGCGATGCGCTGTCGAGCCGCACCTCACCGCGCAGGCGGGGACGATCCCACGTACCGGTGAGTGCGACGTCGGAGAACAGGGTACCTCGGGCGCGCGTGACGTCGGGGAACACCGACTCGAGCAGCGTAAGGTCGGTCTGTGCGGTCACGATGCGACCGGTAAGCGGCTCCTCAAGCTGGCGCTTCCGGTTGCCCACGAGTGCGAGGTCGAGTGGCAACGAGGCAGAGGCCCGCAGCGCCGGCTTGCCCCCGAGACGCAACGCGCCATCGACACGCAAGCGCAGCGAATCGTAATGCGCCGTCGCGAACAGATCCCCGAAGCGCAGGCGGCCGGCCACGGCGTCACGTAAGTCGACCGTGCCATCGATCCGCGGCTGATCACGCGTGCCACTCACGGCGAGGGTGGCCGAGGCGGTTCCGCGCGTGAGTCCCGAGGTGCGCAGCAGACGACCGATGTCGGCGAGCGCGACGCGATCGGCATCGAGGCGACCGTTCACGACCCCGCCCGCCGCCAGGCCACCGCGGATCGCGATGCGACCGGTGTCGGTGTGCTGCAGCACCAGCGAGTCGAGTGATCCCAAGGTCCCGTTCGCGCCGGGCATGAAGCGCAGCATGGCCGGCGCCACCAAGGTGAAGCCGCGCGGCTGCACGGCTGCGCTGTCCACTCGCAGGCTCAGCGTATCGACGTTGATGACGGTGGTATCGGCAGTGCGCACCACGCCACCGGCAATCGCGACGCGCGATTCCGAGGGCGTGCGCAGCTGTACGCCGAACCGTTCGGCCAGACCGCCGCGGAGGGTGGACTGCCCGGCCGCCGAGGCAATGTCGATCCCGGCGAAATTCGCCGAGTCCATCGTGGCGTACAGCGCGCCATTTGCGCCGCGCAGCACATCACGCACCGAGAGATCGACCGATGCCCGCTGTGTGCGCGAGGTCGCGACCATCACGTTACGGGCATCGCCACGGAGCCGCAGATCGAGTCCGCGCGTATCCAGCGTATCGATCGAGCCCGACAGCTGAGCGGACAGTTCGATCGAACCGCGTAACGTGTCACTGGCCAGCACGAAGGGGCGTTTGGTGGAGTCGGACGGCGAGAGCCACGGCCGCAGTCCACCCAGCGAATCAACGATCATCCCAATCGCCAGCGAATCGCGCCTGGCCTTCGTGAGCCCGAGACCGCCCTGCGCGGTCAGTCGCACCGCCGAGCTTTCGATCGTCAGCGTGTCGACCCGCATGTGCCCGGCGTCGAAGGACACCACGGCGGTGCCACCGAAGAGCCGCGCGTCGGCCACGCGCGAGAACTGATCCACCGTGGCGCGCAACGAGCCGCGCAACGTCTCGATGGTGGCGGCGCTCAAGTCGACCGTCCCGAGCATTGAGAGCGAGGTGATCGGGTAGCGATTATCGCCGAGCAAATTCTGCAGATTGCCACCACGCAGGCGCCACTGTCCCGTGGCGCCCATCTCGGGCTCGAGCGCATCGGCGCTGCCCGTGAACGAGATCTCGCCGCCTTCACCCGCGAGTGTGGTCTGCACGCTGAACTTCTCGGCCATACCAGCCGCCTTGATGCTACCCACCGCCGACCCGCGCAGCGGCAGCGACGGATACGAGCGCGACATCGTGGTGTACGACAGCGGCACGGCCTGCATGTCGACGTCAAACTTCACGCCTTCGGTGAGCAACGTGAAATGCCCATCGCCGGTAAAGCGCGACGGCAGACCCGGGCCGTCCACATGTTCGATGTCGGCCTTGGAGAAGAACGCGTCGTACCAGAGCGAGTCGAGGCGCATGGTACCGCGCGCGAACCCATTGAGGTCGGGGAAGAGCGGATTCACGAAGCGTGGCGTGCGCATGTCGAGCTGCTGCAGGTCGAGATCGACACCCTTCAGGATGGCTTCGGCGGGCGTAAAGATGTTCACGACGCCACGCACGCGTGCGCGGGAAACAGCACCTGGCACGTGCGCGTCGGCGAAGGTGAGCTGCGCGTCGTCGAGCTGCCAGTTGGTGATCGGCCCGCCGCGCGCGATCACGCGCCCCGTGACGTTGCCCTTCCAATCATACGGAAACGGCTCGCCGTTGAACCAGCGTAGCAGGTCTGTGCTGGCCGGCAGCAGTTCAAGATCGACGTCGTTGACCTTGAGCACCGGACCACCCACGGCGAACGTCATATTGCCCTTAAGCCGCGACTTCAGCGCGCGGGCATCCATGTTGCGCAGGCCGTACTCGAGGATCGTGAGATTTTTCGGATCGTTCTTGATCGTGATCAACGTACTGCCACCGCCGGTCCAGGGCAGCGTTGCATTGATCCACGACATGTCGGCCATGGCTACGCTGTCGCCCTTGAGCTTCACGTCGTAGCGCACCGGCAGACCACTGCCCCACACCACCTTCGCGCTGCCGCGCGCGCCGGAGTTGGCGAGGTTGAAACTCACGTCGTCCATCCAGAGCGAGTCGGCGACTTTCCGCACGGTGCTCTTCATGTTGCGGAACCAGAACGGCGGATAGATCCACACCACGTCCATCTTCCGCATGGCGAGTCGCATGCCCGCCGAATCGGGATCGGCGATTCGGGAGGGTCCGAGGGCGAGCGAGCCGCGCACGAAGCGATACACCCGCACGAAGTGCTCGCCCTCGCGACGCACTTCCCCGTCGAGTCGCCTGAGATTGAAGGTGAGCGCGCTGTCGCGCTTCGCTCCCTTGAGCGTATCGGACAACACCCATGGCAGGCGCGCCGTAAACGTCAGTTCGCGGATCGTCGTGGTATCGATGACGATGTACTCGCCGAAGCGGCTCGTCGACTTCGAGGCGAGCAGGCCTTTCCGGCGCAGCGCACGCTTCCAGTTCCAGTCGTCGTTGCCGTAGTCGATCATGGTGATCGACGGCCGCGTGACCTCGAGCGACTTCACCACGATGCGACGATCGAGTAGATCGCGCGGGTCGTAGCTGGCGCGAATCGGCCCCGTACTCAGAAACGGCGTGCCGTCGGCAGTCCGGATGTCGATCGAGTCGATCGTGATGTCGGTGAACAGCGTACCGCTCACCTTGCCCACGTAGAGCCTGCCCGGAATGGCACCGGAGATCACCGGCACCAGCGCGCGCATGATCACGGCGCGCCCGCGATCGGTTTGCGTGAGCGCCGCCACTCCACCCACGAGCAGTGCCACGAGGGAGAGCAACACGGCCGCGGTCGCGAGCACCACCGTCCGTCGCCGGACACGACGCGGTCCGCGCGTCGTGAACGGTGCCTCGTCGCCCGCCGCCTGTTCGTGGTCCGGCATATCGTCGCGCATCAGAACGCCTGCCCGATCCAGATGCTCGGATTCAGGCGCCGCAGGAATCCGGCCCCACGGGTGGGGCGGAAGCTGTTTGGACACCCGCCCGCCTCCTGCTCGGGCGGCGCGCCGCTGGTGCCTGCGGCGTTCACCGCCAACCCGTTGCCGGGGCTCACGCAGTACAGCGGCGCGATGCCGGCCTGCAGCGGCGCATTGTAGTACGCCGCGCCCGCCGGCAGGCGATAGCCGTTGTAGCCCAAGTCCACGCGAATGGCGCCGAACGGCGACGCAATGCGAATGCCCATGCCGGGGGTAATCTTCACCGACGGCCCTTCATCGCTCAGGGTGGCCGCCGGTGAGGCAGCGCCGCGATTCCACAGTTTGCCGGCATCGGCGAACACCGCGATCTGCAGCAGCTTCGGCGCGATCGGGCTCGGAAACTGTGCTTCGAGGTTGCCGACGATGAGCGTGTTCCCGCCGGTCGGCACCACGCGCTCGGTGACCGAGCTCGAGTCGGCGCGATAGAACGTCTTTCCGGGGCTGCTCACCGTGTCGATGTCGTAGCGGCTCACGATGTACACCGCGGGCCCGAGTTCATTTTGCCGGAATCCACGCACCGTGGTCGGACCGCCCGCGTACAACCGCTCCTGTGGCGGAATGAACCCACCCGTTCTCGGCGTCGTACCACCGCCGTACACCACACCGCCACGCAGGTGTGTGGTCAACGTCGCGCCACCACGCAGCGTTCGATACCACGACACGTCACCGGTGCCGCGGTTGAACTGCTGTGACCGGTCGGAGCCGATCAGCGTACTGGCGTGCCGCACGTTGAGCCGGACCGTGCTGCCACCGGTGGGACGCAGCGGATCGTTCACGCGCCCGCGCACGATCGAATACTCGAGTGCGGCCAGACGGTTGTTGCGCTGCAGGAAGGTGCGCGACTCATTGTCACAGGCGTTGAACACGGCGCAGAAGAACGCGGGCTCCGCTTCCGTGCGCCCCAACTCCACCTGGTACAACAACGTGCTCGGCACGCGCAGGATCGGGAACGGATCGGTCACCGACAGTGCGCCGCCGATCGGCGTGCGCCGAAGAAACGCCTTGTACTCGGACAGGGTAGAGCTGAACAGCGTGAGCGACGGCACGCGCGCCTGATTCGCCCGCACCGGCTGCCGCACGGTCATCGATGTGTAGTAGTTCAGCGTGCGGCTGTAGGGATCGCTCTTGGCCTGCCCCTGGCAGAAATTCGGCGCACCGTCGAGCGGATCGCCGATGCCGATCTTGCTGACCCGGCCGGTGAGCTCCAACCGCTGCGCGAAGGGCAGGAAATCCCGATCGGTGAGCGAGCCCTGCATGCGGAAGCAATCGAGCGTGGCCCACCCCAGCCCACCACGCGCCGCCCAGCGATCGCCTTCCAGCAGGCGCACCACGAGGTTGACGATGGAATCGCC
>CAIUOO010000450.1 GCA_903900795.1 uncultured Gemmatimonadota bacterium
CTGTTCGGCCATCGCGTTCAACTTGTACGGTCCGCGCGACTTCTCCACTTCCATGACCAGCGATGGCTGTCCGATGGCGTAGCCGATGCGCAGCCCCGCCAGTCCGAAGGCCTTCGACATCGTGCGGATCACCAGCAGCCGATCGTATTGCTTGACCAGATCGACCGACGACACGCCCGCGAACTCGGCGTACGCTTCATCGAGGAACACCACGCCCGGCGCTTCGCGCAGTGCGCGTTCGATGGTGTCGCGGGCCAACAGCGCACCAGTGGGATTGTTCGGCGAGCAGAGGTACAGCAGCTTCGGGCGCGTGGCGAGCAGCGCATCGATATCGGGCTGATGCGATGGCAGCTCCACGCACCCCGCGTAGGCGAGCGCGTTCATTCGCGCAAAGATCGGAATCATCGCGAACGACGGCTCCGGGCCCGCCACCAGATCGCCCGGTTCACCGAACGCGCGCATGGCGCTGTCGAGAATGTCGTCAGATCCACAGCCGGTCACGATCATGTCAGGCGTCACGCCCACGAACCCGGCCAGCGCCTGCTTGAGCTCCGCCGCGTACAGTGTAGGATAGCGCGTAATGCGCGAGACCGGCATTTCGCGCCACGTGCGCTCGGCCACCGGCGGCATGCCCCACAGATTCGTGTTGTCGGTGAGATCGAGATCCACCGGCGCACGCTTCGGATCGTACAGCGGCACGGCGTCGTAGGCCACGCGCGCGACGGCCAGGCGTTGGGTGTTGTCGCTCATGGGTTGGCTCATGCGTTCGCACTCCATGCACGCGCCGCCGCGGCGTGCGCCGGCAATCCTTCCGCATCAGCGAACGCGCCGACGTCCTGCGCGAGGCTGGCGGCGGCCGCCGGGGACACTTCCTGCCACGTGGTCCACCGTACGAAATCGAGCGTAGACAGACCCGAGTAGCTGCGCCCGGCACCCGCCGTGGGCAGCACATGGTTGGCGCCGGTCATGTAATCACCGAAGGCCACCGAACTGGCCTCGCCCACGAAGATCGTGCCGGCACTGCGCAGCGTGGCCAAGGTCGAGGCGCGTAGCGGCTCCGCGACCACGAGCAGCAGGTGTTCCGCCGCCCATTCATTGGCGAAGGCCACGCCCTCGGCAATCGAGCCCACCGACACGATCGCCCCGCGCGCCGCGAGCGACTCGCGCACGATCTGCGCCCGCGGTGCCTGCGCGATCTGGGCCAGGGTTTCGACTTCAAGCGCGTCGGACATCGCCGAGACCTGCTCCGGCGTGCCCACCAACACCGCGATCACCGCGGCGTCAGGGTCGTGCTCGGCTTGCGCCAGCAGTTCACGGGCCAACGCCGTCGGGTTGGCGGTGTGGTCGGCCAGGATCAGCAGTTCGCTCGGGCCGGCCGGCGAATCGATCGCCACGTCGGCCACCAACTGCAGCTTGGCTTCGGCTACGAAGGCGTTGCCCGGCCCCATGATGCGATCCACCCGCGGTACGGTCGCGGTACCGATGGCCATGGCGGCGATCGCCCCCGCTCCGCCCAAGGCGAAGACCCGATCCACTCCGGCCAAGGCGGCCGCCGCCAGGACGACGGGCGACGGCAGGCCGTCGGGGCCGGGTGGCGAGCAGACAATCACTTCACCAACGCCGGCGACCCGGGCCGGGATGGCCCCCATCAACAGCGAGCTCGGATACGCTGCCCGCCCGCCTGGGGCGTAAATGCCCACGCGGCCCAAGGGATCGGGGCGTCGTCCCACGCGGATGCCGGGTTCCGGCGAGCACTCGGTGGCCACCGGACGGAAGGCCTCGTGTACGGCGGCGATGTTGCGGGCCGACCGCTCCAGCACGCGGCGGAGCTCCGGATGCAGCCCCGCCAGCGCCGCGTCGCACATGGCACGCGGCACTTCGATGGCGGGCAGTTCCACCCGGTCGAACTCCCGGGCGAAGGCCAAGAGCGCGGCATCGCCTTCCGCGCGGACGCGGGTGATGATGGCTGCCGTTCGGCTGCGAACGGTCGTGTCGACCGTCGAGGCGCGATCGACGATGGCGCGTCGCGTCGTGGCATCGAGCGCCGAGAGCGGGCCCCGGGCACGGAGGGTCAGCGCGGTGGCGGTGGTCACGGCACGAGCCTTTCGATTCGGGTCACGAGGATTCCTTCGCCGCCGAGGGCCCGCAGCTGCGAAATGGTGCGATAGATGGTATCAGCGCTGACCACGGCGTGCACGGCGACGTACTTCCCGTGATCGGCGATCTCGATGACGGTGGGTCCATTGAGGCCGGGGAGCACGGCGCGCACTTCCTCGAGGGCTGCGCGAGGCACGTTGGCCATGAGATAGCGCTGGCCGCGGGCCCGAATCACCGAACCGAGGGCGGTGACCAGATCGTTCAGCTCCTGCACGCGTGACGCGTCACCGTTGCGGGGGCCGTTGGCGGCGGTCACGAGGTGGGCACTCGACTTCATGACCGTTTCGATCTCGCGCAGGCCGTTCATTTTGAGGGTGGATCCGGTGGACGTGAGATCCACGACGATATCGGCGATGCCGAGGTGGGGCGCGATTTCGGCGGCGCCAGAGACTGGCACGACTTCCACGGGGCGGCCGCGTGACGCGAAAAAATCACGCGTGATGCGGGGGAAGACGGTGGCGACACGGGCCGGCGTGCCGTCGGCGCCGATGTCCTCGACCGAGCGAATGCCCGAGTCGTCCTTGGCGGCGACGACGAGTCGGCACTTACCGAACCCGAGGTCGAGGTGGGAGCGGAGGTCGCGTCCCGACTCCCTGACCAGGTCCATACCGGTCACGCCGACATCGGCGGCGCCGTCGGCGACGAACTCCGGGATATCCTGAGCGCGGACGAAGATGGCTTCGAACTCTCCCCCGAGGGAGGCCGTGAGGGCGCGTTCCCCCGACGAGCGAACCTCGAGTCCGGCGTCGTTGAACAGCTCACGGGTGTCTTCACTCAGGCGCCCTTTGTTGGGCAGCGCGATTCGTAGCATGACGGTCGGTGATAGGGAGAGCAGGACTGGAAAAAAGAAACGGCCCGTCCGGAAGGGACGGGCCGAGGATCGCTTGGGTGCTTCGGGATCAGCGAGCTGTGCTGGTCACCGTGGCATACACAAAGCGCCCCGACCCGTATGGCCGTGGCTGCGATGCGCATGATGGTGGCTGACGCTCTGCATGATGAAGAGGAGCGTAGTGGGGGTGCGGAGGTCCGTCAAGGAGGAAAATTCCGACGGGCCTTGGCGTTGGCGGGGCTTGTGAATAAGTTCACAATGCTCGTAGGGCCCTACGCGCACAGGACTCGTCCTGTAGAACAGTAAAAATTTTCGATCAGGCTCTAGGAGGCCTCTCGACATGCGGTTTCTCGGCTTTGCAGTAGTAACTGGCGCGGCGATCATGCTCGGCGCTTGCGGTGGAGAGAAGGCCCCCGCGACGGATTCGGCGGCGGCTCCGGCGGCTGAAGCCGCAGCGGCTCCGGCCGCAGCGGCTCCGGCGGCGGGCGCGATGGCCCCGATTACGGGCACCACGCACGAAATCAAGATGATCGGCGACGGCACCGGCTATCGGTTCGAGCCGGCCGCCCTCACGATTGCCGCCGGCGACGGCGTCAAGTTCGTCCTGGTCAGCGGTGGCCCGCACAATGTCGCGTTCGATCCGGCCGTGGTGCCGGCCGAAGCGAAGGCGCAGCTGTCGGCCAACATGCCGGAGCAGGCTGGTGAGCTGTCGGGCAAGATGCTGCTGAACGCCGATGAGTCGTATACGATCTCGTTCGGTGGCGTGCCGGCTGGTGAGTACGCGTTCCATTGCACGCCGCACCTCGCCATGAACATGAAGGGCGTGATCACGGTCAAGTAATTCGAACGGTCTCCGTTCGGCAGGAAACCGCGGGGGCTGGCGATGTTCGCCAGCCCCCGCGTTCGTTTACACCGACTCATGTCGATGCGTCCGGCGGTGCGCGGTCTGTGGCGCGGTGCGCGGTCGTCGGCTAGTCTCCGAGTCATGTGGGCCGATACGCTGTTGTCACTCGAACGTGGTCACCTGATCCGCCTCGCGCTGTGGGCCGGCGCGTGTGTGTTGAGCGGGACGTCACTGCTGGCGTGGTTGATGGTGCGTCGCGCGACGGCGCCGCTGTTACGGCATTTCGCAATGCAGACCGCCGCGTGGGGGGCGGTCAACCTGGCCATCGTGGCGTGGGCGTGGCGCGGACTCGCGTTCCGCGACTTCGCCGGCACGCAGCGCCTGCTCAACGTGCTCTGGCTGAACACCGGTCTCGACGTGGGGTATGCGGCGGTCGGGGTCACGCTGGCGCTCACGGCGTGGCGCTGGGGACAGCGCCCCGGTGGTATCGGGGCCGGTCTCGGGGTCGTGGTGCAGGGCGTGGCCCTCGCGTTGCTTGATCTGCGGCTCATCTTGGCCATCGGGCCACTGCAGTAGGGAGTCGGGAGCATGGAGTATGGAACTGCACTTCCTGTTCTCTGCTGCGTCTCCCTACCCCTCACCCCCTACTCCTTACTCTCGTCATGGAACCCGTTATTCCTGATCTTCGCGCCGAGCCGCGCGCGAGTGCGTATGCGCAACTGCTCGAGATGCAGTCGTTGCTGCTCGAGGGCAGCGACGATGCCATTGCCGGGATGGCGACGGTCAGCGCACTGCTGCACCATGCGTTCGGTCATCTCTGGACGGGGTTCTATCGAGTGATGGAGCCCGGCCGCCTGTTGCGTGTCGGCCCGTATCAGGGGTCACTGGGGTGCCAGGAGATCACCTTCGGGCGTGGCGTGTGCGGGACGGCGGCGGCCGAACGCCGCACCGTGGTCGTGGCCAACGTGCATGCCTTCCCGGGGCACATCACCTGCGATCCGCGATCGCAGAGTGAGATCGTGGTGCCGGTGTTCGACGCGTCCGGCGCGCTGATGGCCGTGCTCGACATCGACTCCGCTGTTCCGTCGGCCTTCGGCGACGTCGATCGCGACGGGCTCGAACAGTTGGTGGCTTGGTTTGCCCGCTCGTCGTATGTTCCCGTCCCTGCCTGACTCCTCCGTCGCCCCGTCGATGACCGGTTACTCCGATCGGATCAACCATGCCTTCGCCTTCGCGGCGAAGCACCACGATCAGCAGGTCCGTAAAGGCACGCGGCTCCCGTATCTCACCCATCCGGCGAATGTCGCGGTGATTCTCACCCGCTACGGGTGTGGTGAAGACGCCGTGGTCGCGGGTATCCTGCACGATGTCGTGGGCGACTGCGTTCGCGGCGGCTGGACGCGCGAGACGCTCAACGAGCGTATCGGCGCCAAGTTCGGCAACAGCATGCTCGAGATGCTGTTGTCCGTGACGGAGCGTCGCACGGATGATGACGGGGTGGAACTCTCCTCGGACGACCGCAAAGACGACTTCCTCGAGCGGCTCTCCCTCGCGAGTGCTGATGCGCTCTGGGTGTGTGCCGCCGACACGGTGCACAGCGCGAACTCCATTCTCTCCGATCTGCGCCGCACATCGTTTCCAGAAACCGTTTGGGGACGCTTCGCCGCTGGGCGCGAGGGCACGGTGCGCCAGTACGCCCGCGTGAGCGAGCGACTGCGCGAGATCGGGTTTACGGCACCGATCGTGGACGAACTCGCGCACGCCGCCGCGGAGCTGGGCCGGATCTGATTCTGAGAGTGCTTGCGGCGATATCGGAACGGCCAGAACACGGATGACGCGGAAGACACCGAAACCACACGGATAAGCAAAAGCAAAATTGTTGACTCGTAAAGCGAACGACACGGATTAGCGGCAGCACACCGCTTATCCGTGTCGTTTCTCCTTTACATCAGCGTCATCCGTGTTCTGGCAGTAACGATCCGTCCGTCGCCCCGAAAACGTTTACACGCCGGCCGTCGCTCCATAACTCGTCGACACGTAGTTCTCGAGAATCACGAGGAACTCCTCGACGATCTTGTCGCCCTTGAGCGTTGTGAAGAGCTTGCCGTCCACGTACACCGGCGCCTTCGGCTCTTCGAACGTGCCCGGCAGCGAGATGCCGATGTTGGCGTGCTTGGATTCGCCGGGTCCGTTCACCACGCAGCCCATCACGGCCACCTTCATCTCCACCACCCCGGGCCGCGACTCGCGCCACACCGGCATCTGCTCGCGCAGGTAGCCCTGAATGTCTTCGGCCATATGCTGGAAGAACGTGCTCGTGGTGCGACCGCAGCCCGGGCAGGCGGTGACCTGCGGCGCGAACGAGCGCAGCCCCAGTGACTGCAGGATCTGCTGCGCCACGAACACTTCTTCGCGACGATCGCCGTTCGGCTTGGGCGTGAGCGACACACGGATCGTGTCGCCGATGCCTTCGCTGAGCAGGATGGCCAGTGCGGCACTGGACGCCACGATCCCTTTGGCACCCATGCCGGCTTCGGTGAGACCGAGGTGCAGCGGATAGTCGCAGCGCTTGGCGAGACGACGATAGCACTCCACGAGATCGGGTACGACGGAAATCTTGGCGCTCACGATGATCTTGTCGTGACCGAGTCCGACTTCTTCGGCCAGCGCGGCGGAACGCAGCGCGCTCTCGAGCATGGCGTCCATGTACACGTCCTTCGCGTCGCGCGGCGCGGCCGACTTCGCGTTGTCGTCCATCATGTCGGTGAGCAGGTTCTGATCGAGCGAACCCCAGTTCACGCCAATACGCACCGGCTTATCATGATCGATCGCCGCCTGCACGATCGTCGTGAAGTTCGTGTCGCGATGCTTCGTGCCGACGTTGCCCGGATTGATCCGATACTTGTCGAGCGTGGCCGCACACTGCGGGTACTTGGTGAGCAGCAGGTGCCCGTTGTAGTGGAAGTCGCCGATGAGCGGGACATCCAGTCCGCGATCTTCGAGGCGCTGCCGGATCTCGGGGACGGCTTGAGCGGCCTCGTCGTTATTGACGGTGATGCGCACTTTCTGCGATCCGGCCTCGAATAATTCGGCGACCTGATCCGCGGTACCGGCGGCGTCCGCCGTATCGGTGTTGGTCATCGACTGCACCACGATGGGCGCGGAGGAGCCGACAGAGACACCGCGCACCTGAGCGGTGACGGTGGGACGACGAGCGTGAAAGCCGTGAACGGAAGACACCATGGAACCCGGTTGAGAGTGGCTGCCGTAAGGTAGCGCGGGCAGGGCCTCCTCCCCAAGTTCCAGCCATGACCGATCCAACGTCGTCGCCCCCCGATGAGATGCCAGCCGGGGCCCCCGCCGCTGCGTCCAAGCCCCGTCAGTCCTTTTTGAGGCGGCACTGGCTGGCGATTGGTGTCTTCGGGGTGTTCGGCCTCCCGGCTCTCGGGATCGCCCTCTGGGCCACGTTCGCGCTGAGCTGGAGCTACTCCAGCGGCAAGCGGGCCGGATACGTCCAGAAGATCTCCCGGAAGGGGTACGTCTGTAAAACCTGGGAAGGCACCCTGTACACGGACATCGCGAAAGGCTTCCGATCGGACAGTTTCTCGTTCACGGTGCGCAGCGATTCGCTCGCCCACGTAATTGAGGCACTCAGCGGCAAGAGAGTTGCGGTGGACTACGAGCAGCACATCTACGTGCCCACGTCCTGCTTTGGCGACACGGAGTACTTCGTGACTGGCGTGAGCGCCCTTCCGGAGTAGCACGAGCGTCGCCGAGGACCCGGGCTCTTGTGCGCCAGGGGATACTGTTGGGTGCGAACCAACGCCACCTTTCAGACGCATGACTACCCAGACTGCTCCCATCATCGTTGTCGGCGCCGGCGTGGCCGGACTCGTGTGTGCGATCGAAATCCATCGCGCCGGCCGGCCCGTGCTTGTGCTCGATGCCGCGTCGGAGGTGGGCGGGCGCGTGCGCAGTACGACGCGCGATGGACTGGTTTTCGACCACGGCTTTCAGGTGCTGTTCACGGCGTATCCCACGCTCCGCAGCTATTTGGATCTTGATGCCCTCGCTCCGCGTAAGTTCCTGCCGGCCGCCCGCGTCGTGCAGGGTGGTCGGGCGTCGCTGATCGGCGATGCCTTGAGCGACCCGACGCTGCTGATCGACACCATCATGGCACGCGCGGTACCGCTCGGCGACAAGCTGCGCCTGCTCGCGCTGCGTCGCTTTGCCCAGCAGCTCTCGATCGACGAATGCTTCACAGCGCGCTTTGCCGGCGTGAGCACGCGCGATTTTCTGGCCTCGCGAGGATTCAGCGCGTCGGTGATCGATGGATTCTTCGCGCCGTTCTACGGCGGCATTTTGCTGGATCGTACCCTCGCCACCAGTGCGTCGGTGTTGCTGTTCACGTTCAAGATGCTGGCCGAGGGTGATACGGTGGTGCCAGCGGCCGGCATGGGTGCCCTTACCAAGCAGCTGGCAGCGCAACTGCCGACGGGCTCGGTTCGTACCGCGGTCGGCGTGGACGCGCTCACCGTGCACGAAGGGCGCGTGGCGGGGGTGGTGCTGGCCAGCGGCGACGTGATGCCAGCAGCGCAGATCATCCTGGCCACCGATGCACCGGCAGCGGCGAAGCTGGCGGCCACGGCCGGCGTGCAGATTGCCACGCCATCGGGGGCGCGCGGCACCACCACGCTGTACTTCACCACCAGCGGTGCCTCACCGATTCCCGGCCGCGCGCTCTGGCTCAACGCCGACACTTCGGCGGTGATCAGTCACGCGGTCACCATCACCGACGTCGCGCCGGACTACACGCCGCGCGGAGTCTCGCTGATCGCGGCCAGCGCGGTGGGTGACGCCGCCGATCGAAGCGACGCCGATCTGGAATCGGCCGCACGACGCGAGTTAGCCGCCATGGCGAAGGCTGCCGGCGATGCGGCGGCCGAGGCGAAAACCGCATCGCTGTCGCGCGTAGCGCTCTGGCGCGTGCCCTACGCCCAGTTCGCGCAGCCTCCGGGATGGCGGGAACACCGTCCGACGATCGCGTGTGGTATACCGGGGCTGTGGCGTGCCAGTGAAGTGTTGCACTCCAGCTCACTCGAAGGTGCGGCGCGAGGCGGGCAGGATGCCGCCCGGGCTGTGCTGCAGTCCCCCTGACCATAGGTTTCCCTATGCGCTTCTCCTCTGTTCGAACCGTGGCGCTGCTCAGCGCCCTCGCCGTCGGTACCACGACCCTCTCCGCGCAATCGCTGCGCGAACAGACGCGTGTCCCGAGTACCAAGTCGCCGACACAGGTTATTTCGGTGAATCCGTTCCTGCCGCTGTTCGGCTACTTCCAGTCCGAGTACGAGCACCGGCTCACGAAGAACGCGTCTGTCGGTATCTCCGGCGCGCACATGAAGCTCGACGATGTGTACACGAGCGTCGACGTGAAGCTGCGCTTGTATCCGCAGGAGCGCGTACTGGAAAAGCTCGGCATCTCGGCGGGACTCGGATACGGCCGGGTGAAGAGTGAGGACGTCAACTTCTGCGATCCGTCCTTGTCGATCCCGTGCGTCGCTGACAAGCCATCCGCCTCGGCGCCAACCTTCGCGGTGGAAGCGCAGTATCAATGGCTCCTGGGCGGGGGCCGTTCCACCGCCGTTGCGATCGGTGGCGGCGTGAAGCGGTTCTTCATTGCGGAGGAGAGGTCCGTTAATCTTGAGCGCGTCGTGCCCACGCTGCGGCTCACGATCGGCTACGCGTTCTAGCCGTTCCTAGCGGAGGCCCAGCAACGCGGCCACATCGGCGAGCCGCTCAACCGTGACCACGGCACCGGCCGCGCGCAGTCGTTCGGCTGATACGATTTCGGCATAGCCGATCACCGTCATGCCAGCGGCGGTCGCGCCTTGCACACCGAGGGGGCTGTCCTCAACGACGATCGTGCGCGCCGGATTGAAGTCGAGGGCGCGCGCGGCGTGCAGGAACAGATCGGGGGCAGGCTTAGGCTTGCCCACATCGACCGCCGAGAATCGCCTGCCTTCAAAGCGAGACAGCAGTCCCGTCTTGCCGAGCGTCGTGCGCATCTTCTCGTGCTCGCCGTTGGACGCCACGCCGTAGCGCATCCCTTCGGCGTCAAGGGCATCGAGTAGCGCGACGATGCCAGGTACCGGCTCGAGGTCGCGCTGCAGCGCCACGGTCACGTTCGCCGTGAAGCGCGCCAGCAAGTCATCGGGCGGCGCGTGGCCCATCATCTCAGTCACGATTTCGACGCACCGCGGCATCGAGTTGCCCATGAAAATGCCGAGTGATTGCTCCATCGTCATGGGCAGGCCGATTTCCGTGAGCAACAGGGCCCACGTGCCGTTCGAGATGCGCTCGCTGTCCACCAGCACGCCGTCGCAGTCGAAGATCACGCCGTCGATGACACCACCGACGGCGTGGCGGAGCAGCTCAGCGGCGGGTGCGTTCATTGGCCGAGCGACGGGCCAGCAGCTGCAAGACTGGCGCGGGCCTGTGCGAGCTGACGTCGGACGGCATCGAGGCCCGTGCCGCCGTCGATGTTGCGCGCGGCGAGCGAGGCGTCCACGCCGAGTGCGTCGCGCGCGTCGGTGCCGAACAGGGCGTGTGCGGCGGTGAACGCTTCGACGGGCAGCTGGTCGAGTTCGATGCCCCCTTCTTCCGCCTGACGCACCAGCGAACCCACCGCCCCGTGTGCCTCACGGAATGTGGCGCCCTTCTTTACCAGATAATCCGCGAGGTCGGTGGCCATCATCGCGCTCGAACAGGCGGCGCGCATGCGCTGCTTCTCGAAGCGCAGTTCAGCAATGGCGCCGGCCATCGACGGCAATACCAGCAAGAGCAAGTCGACGGCGTTGAACAGCGCGCGCTTGTCGTCCTGGAGGTCCTTGCTGTAGCCGCTGGGCAGTCCCTTGATGGTGCCGAGAATCGACACCAGGTCGCCGAGCACGCGGGCGCCCGAACCACGCGCGAGTTCGAACACATCCGGGTTCCGCTTCTGCGGCATCATGCTGCTGCCGGTCGAGAAGCCGTCGCCGAACTTCACGAAGCCGAATTCGCTCGTACCGTACAGAATCATGTCTTCAGCCAGGCGCGAGCAGTGCGCCGCCGTCATCGCGCAGGCGAACAACGTCTCGGCCACGAAGTCGCGGTCGCCGGTGGCGTCGATGCTGTTGGCCGAGATGGCGTGGAAGCCGAGCGATTCCTTGAGTAGCACGCGCGACACCGGGAACGCCGAGCCGGCAATGGCACCCGAACCCAACGGCATCACCGACGTGCCGCGCTCGGCGTTGGCGAAGCGCGTGCGATCGCGCGACAGCGGCCAGAAGTGGGCGAGCAGCCAATGCGTGCCGCTGACGGGCTGGGCGCGCTGCAGGTGCGTGTAGGCCGGCAGCACGGCATCGGTGAGCGTTTCGGCCTGCATGAGTAACGATTGCTGCAGCTCGGCGATCGCCGTATCCACGCGACGACACGCGTCAATGGTCCACAGGCGAGACGCCGTGGCCACCTGGTCGTTGCGTGAGCGGCCGGTGTGCAGTTTGGACGCGACCGTGCCGGCTTCCTCGTGCAGGAGCCGGTCGATCATGGTGTGGATGTCTTCGTCGGTGGCCACCGGAGGCGCGCCGTCGGCGATGCGCTGGGCCACGCGATCGAGCCCCTGCTGCAGCGCGTCGCTTTCTTCGCGCGTGAGCACACCCGCGTCGCCCAGCGCCAGCGCCCACGCCTTGGACAGGCGCACGTCGTGCGGCCAGAGACGGAAGTCGGTGCCGATGGAGCGATTGATCGCATCGAGGAGCGGCGACGGGCCGCCGACGAATCGACCGCCCCACAGCTTATGGGTTCCGGCTTCGGAAGTGCTCACGGCATACTCACGACAGGGTTCGAAGGAATGACGACGCGGGAAATCTAGGCAGTCCGTTGGTGATCAGGCGCGCAGATAGGCGCGCAGCTTTTTGAGCACGCGCTCGCGCCCCTCGGTGGAGCGGCAGATGATGAGCACCGTGTCGTCGCCGGCGATGGTGCCGGCCACGTCGGGCCACTCCAGTTGATCGAGCGCCTTGGCCACGGGCTGCGCGCCCGACTTGATCGTGCGGGCTACCACCAGCACCTGCACGCCTTCCACATGCGTGAGGAGCTGCGGCAGCATGCGCTCGAGCTGCGCGAGTTCGTCGTCGCCGCCGGCGTCGGAGAAGGCGTAGCGGGAGTGGCCCTGCGCATCAGGGATGCGGGCGAGGCGCAGTTCGCGCAGATCGCGCGAGAGGGTGGATTGCGTCACGTCCCAGCCGCGTTTGGCGAGCTGTCGTCGCAGCTCTTCCTGGCTGGCCACGGCCTTCGCCGAGACAATCTCGCGAATGACGTGGTGGCGTTGGTTCTTGTCGGACACGGGGCGGGCTCCTGCGAATCGGTTCGGCGCCGAATGATGCGCCACCGGGAGGGAAACGCGGCACCGCTGTGACACGAAGCAGATTGACAGCACGGCGATGCAAAATTATGCATTAATTGTGCATACTCTACCGGACTCCACGCAACTCCCCAGCACGACCGTTACCGTGCCCACGTACCGCGTGGGTGTGCTGGGCGCGAGCGGATACTCGGGGCGCGAACTGTGCGCGCTCATTCTTGGCCATCCCCATCTCACGCTGGCGTTTGCCACGGCGAACGCCCACCGCGGCACCACGTTGCGCGTGAAGGCCGGGGCGCGCGTGCACGCGATTCCGATGGTGGGTCCCGACGAGGTCGATCTGTCGAGCGCTGATCTGGTATTTGCCGCGCTGCCGCATGGGGCCTCGGCCGAGTGGGTGGCGAAGGTGATTGCGGCCGGAGCCCGGGTGGTGGATCTGTCGAGCGATCTGCGCCCCGGACATGGTGGAACGGATCACGCGCCGGCAGGGGTGCCGAACGATGCGCCGTACGGTTTGCCGGAGCTTTTCCGTGCCGCGCTGCCTGGGGCGCGGGTGGTGGCCAACCCTGGCTGCTACGCGACCAGTATTCTGGTGGCGCTGGCCCCGCTGGCGAAGGCGGGGCTGATCGCGCCCGGGGCGACAGTGACTATCGCGGCGGCCAGTGGGGTGAGTGGCGCCGGCGCGTCGCCCAAGCTCGAGCTGCTCTTCGCCGAGGTGACGGAGAATTTCCGACCATATGGCGTGGGTAATTCGCATCGGCATCTGTTCGAGATGCGGGCCAGCCTCGCCGCCCTCGGCGCCGACTGCGACCTGCTGTTCACGCCGCACTTGCTTCCGATTGACCGCGGCATCCTGTCCACGATCACGGTGCCGCTTACGCGCCCGATCGAAGACGCGCTGGCGCCATTTCGCGAGATGTACGCCAACGAGCCCTTCGTGGAACTCACGGCCGATCTCCCCGCGCTGGCCGACGTGCAGCATCGCAACGTGGTCCGCATGAGTGCGCGGATTCCCAGCGGGGTGCGCACGCCGACGCTGCTGGTGTTCAGCGCGATCGATAACCTGGTGAAGGGCGCGGCGGGTCAGGCGATCCAGAACGCGAACCTGATGTTGGGGCTCGACGAGACCGCGGGATTGATGCGATAGCGGCGAAGTAGTCCGATAACGGCGAAGTAAGGGGTAGGGAGTAGGGGGTAGAGAGTAGCACTCCGCCCCCGACACCGTACTCCCTACTTCGCTGTCATCCCCATACCCCCGACTCCTTACTCCCTACTCTGCAGTTATCAGAAATGTTCATCGTCAAACTTGGTGGCCGTACCCAGAACGATCCCGCACTGCCGGCGGCGCTGGCCGCACTCTGGCACGCCACGAATGGCGGCGTGGTGGTCGTGCATGGCGGAGGCGATCAGATCAGCGCGTTGCAGCGGCTGCGTGGTGAGGAGCCGGTGTTCGTCGGTGGTCGTCGCGTAACGACCGATACGGCGCTCGAATTGGTGCGCATGGTGTTGTCGGGGCTGGCCAACAAGCAGATGGTGTCGGCGCTGGTGGCGGCCGGTGCACCGGCGGTGGGCATTTCGGGTGAAGACGCGGCGCTGCTGCGCGCGGTGCCGATCGACGTGGCCACATTCGGGCACTCCGGCACGCCGGCGGTGGTTGATCCGCGGCTGGTGCGCGCACTCCTCGCGGCGGGCTTCTTGCCGGTGATCTCGCCGGTGGCGGCGCGTGAAGCGGAGAGCGGGGCTGGGGCGTACAACGTGAACGGCGACGACGCGGCCGCGGCCATCGCGGCTGCGCTCGGCGCCGATGAACTGTTTCTGATGGCCGATGTGCCGGGTGTGCTCGACGGCGACACGGTGCTCGTGCCGCGTCTCTCGCTCGACGAGGCGCAGGCGCTGGTCACCAGTGGGGTGGCAGGAGGCGGCATGGCCGCCAAGCTCGATGCCTGCGCACAGGCGCTGGCCGGTGGTGTACACCGGGTGCGGATTGGCGATCTCGCCGCACTCACTGTTCCCGAGGCGGGAACCGCGATCGTTGCGCGTGTGGACGCAACGGATGCCGTCTCTTCCAGGTAGCTGCTCATGACTTCGACGATGCCCTCGCCCGCTCCGACCACCGCGTTCACGGCCAACTCAGCCGCCGAGCCGTCGGCGCCGCTTTCGGCACTGCCCGCGATTCTGGGCACGTACAAGCGACAGGCCCCGCTCTTCGTGCGGGGCGACGGCGTCTACCTGTACGACGAGCACGGCAAGAAGTATCTCGACCTCGTGGCCGGCATCGCCGTCACGTCGCTCGGGCATAACGACCCGGGCGTGGTGAACGCGATGCAGGAGGCGCTGGCCACCGGGCTCATTCACACGTCGAATCTGTACCGTACGGCACCAGGTGAGGCGCTGGCGCAGTGGTTCGTGGACCACTCGTTCGCCAGCAGCGTCTTCTTTGCCAACTCGGGGGCCGAGGCCAACGAAGGCGCCTTCAAGTTCGCGCGTCGCTGGGGTGGCACGCAGGGGTTCACGCACAAGCACCACATCATCGCGGTGCGCGGGTCGTTTCATGGGCGTATGCCCGGTACGCTGGCGGCGACCGACCGTCCGGCCTATCGCCTGCCATTCCGTCCCCTCATGGGTGGCGTGACGATCGTGGAGCGTGATCTGGACGAACTCGCCCGGGCGTTACACCCGGAGAAGACGGCGGCGGTGATCGTCGAGCCGATTCAGGGAGAAGGCGGTGTGCGCGTGGTCGACCCCGAGTTCCTGCGCGGTCTGCGCGCGCTCACGCGGGAGCGGAACGTGCTGCTCATTCTCGACGAGATTCAGTGTGGACTGGGACGGACCGGGACGTTTTTCGCGCACGAGCAGATCGGGGTCGTGCCCGACATGCTCACCATCGCCAAGCCACTGGCCAACGGCCTGCCGATCGGCGCGATTCTGGTGAACGACGCCGTGGCGCGTGCGATGCAGCCGGGTGATCACGGCACGACCTTCGGCGGCGGTCCGCTGCTGGCGCATGTGGCGCACCATGTGGTGCAGCGGTTGTCCGACCCGGCCATGCTGCAGCACGTACGCGAGACCGGGGCGTGGTTCGGCGAGCAGCTGCAGGGAATCGCCGATCGTACCGGCCAGGTCCGCGCGATTCGCGGCAAGGGGCTCATGTGGGGCATGGATGTGCATGAGCCGGCGGCGGCGATCATCGGCCGCGCGTTCGAGAAGGGATTGCTCTTGGTCAGCGCCGGCGAGCACACGCTGCGCTTCCTGCCGCCGCTGGTGATCACCAAGGCTGAACTCGCCGCCGGTCTCGCGATACTGGAATCCGTGATGCTGGCATAAGGCGCCATGTACATCCCCCGGTCGTTCGCCGAGTCCGATCGCGATACGCTGCATGGTTTTATGGAGCGACATCCGCTCGGCGTCGTGGTCACGGCGTCGAGCGAGCACGGCTTCTATGCCACCCATCTCCCCTTGCTGCTCGACCGCGCGCGCGGCGCGTTCGGCATGCTGCAGGGGCATGTTGCCCGGGCCAACCCCCACCATGCGCTGGCGGCGACGGGTGATTCGGCGCTGGTGATCTTCAGTGGTCCCGACGCGTATGTCACGCCCTCGTGGTATCCGTCGAAGCAGGAGCACGGCAAGGTCGTGCCGACCTGGAATTACATCGCCGTGCACGCTACCGGTGTGCTGCGATTCATCGACGACCGGGATTTCTTGATGGCGCATCTCGACCGGCTCACCGACCGGCACGAAGCGTCCCAGTCGCATCCGTGGGCGATGCACGACGCGCCGCTCGACTATCTCGAGCAGCTCGCCAAGGCCACGGTTGGCGTCGAGATCGAGATCACGTCGCTCGAGGGCAAGTTCAAGCTGAGTCAGAATCGCAGCGACGCCGATGCGCACGGCGTGATGGCGGGACTCGATGCGTCGCCCTCGGCACGCGATCGCGAGGTCGCGGACGCGATGCGCGATCGCGCGCGGCCCATGCCGCCGCCGGCGCCGCCGCCGTAATATTTGCGCGTGCCCTAGTGCATTCGCGCCGAATGCACAATATTGCCGTCGCCTTCACGTGCCTCCGTGAACGGTGCGGGAGATTCACGCGGTGCGTTCGCGTGTCGTCATCCGCGAAGCGCACCGACCTCGCGTGGTTCGATCACCGGCGGTGTTGCCCCTGTCCTGGCGCGTCGATCCGGCGACGTGCTCGAGGCCGGACAGGGCCGCTGGTGGACAGGGCCCCTGGCGGAGTTCGCTCGTGCAGCGATTTGGTCACGTCAGGGCGCTGACGCTGCGCGTGACGGGCACGGTGCATAACTTTCATGCATGCTCGTCTCCAAACCGATTCTTCGCGCATCCGCGATTGCCGCGTCGATGCTTGCTGCCACGGCCGCTGTGTCGTCGCTTTCCGTGTCGTCGCTCGCCGCCCAGGCCGCGCCGCCCACGCTCGTCGTGCAGATCACCATCGACCAGCTGCGCCCCGACTATCTCGACACGTGGGCCTCGCAGTTTACCGGCGGTCTTGGCCGTCTGCTGAAGCAGGGGGCGTGTTTCACGAATGCCTCGCACGATCATGCCACGACCGAGACGGCGCCGGGTCATGCAACGCTCTGGTCTGGTCGCTATCCGGCGCATACCGGCGTGGTGCTGAATGAACTCGGCGTGGCCGATCCGCAGTCGCCGCTGCTGCTCGGCCGTGGCGGCGGCGCTTCGCCGTATCGGTTCCGCGGGTCGGCGCTCTTCGACTGGATGCGCACCCGTGACCAGTTCAGCCGCGCGCTGTCGGTGTCGCGAAAGGACCGCGGCGCGATCCTGCCATTGGGTCGGGCGAAGCAGCAGGTGTACTGGTACTCGCTCGATGGGCGCTTCACCACCAGCCGCTACTACGCCGACACCCTGCCGGCCTGGGTGCAGCAGTTCAATGCGCGCGATTTCCTGAAGCCGTACCTCGGGGCCCAATGGAATCCGCTGCTCGCCGCGTCGCAGTATCCCGAGAAGGACTCGGTGGCGATCGAGAACCAAGGGAAGGACTTCGTCTTCCCGCACACGCTCGATACCGATCTGCGCGCGGGCGGCACCAACTTCACCGAGTTCCCGTGGATGGACGAGGTGACGGTCGACATGGCGCTGGCCGGGGTGAACGCGCTCGACCTCGGCAAGGGACCGACCACCGACGTGCTCGCCGTGTCGTTGTCCACCACCGATGCCATCGGACACCGGTATGGTCCCGAGTCGCGTGAGCTGCACGACCAGGTGCTGCGCGTCGATCGACTGCTCGGCCGCCTGATCGACTCGCTGTACACGCTGCGCGACTCCACGCGCATCGTGTTCGCGCTCAGCGCCGATCATGGCGTGTCGCCGTTCCCCGAGGTCGCGTTTCCGGGTACCGATCCCAACCGCGGCCGCGTGAATCCGCAGCCCATCATCGATGCCGCCCGGAGTGCATTGGCCGCCCGCGGCGTGGAGGGCGACGCGCTGATGCTGCAGGCCGGCATCGTCTCGCTCGATCGTCGCCGTCTGGCGGGCAAGCGCGTGAACGCCGACTCGGTGGTCACCGCGTTGCGTGGACAGCTCCTCAAGCTGCCCGGCATGGAGCGGGTGGATCGCGTGTCTACGTTGGCCGCTGCCGCCGCCAAGGGCGATGTGATTGCGCGTCGGTGGTTGCATGCGATTCCCACCGACTTCCAGGCTGAGCTCACGGTGTCGTTCAAGCCCGGCTACTACTGGTACACGACGCGCTATGCCACGCACGGCACGCCGCACGACCTCGACGCCCGTATCCCGATCCTGCTCATGGGGCCGCTCGTGAAGCCGGGTCGCTACAGCAAGCCGGTATTCTCAGTTGACATCGCCCCGACGCTCGCCGAGATGCTGGGCATCCCGCCCACCGAAAAGGTGGACGGCCGCGTGCTGACCGAAGCCCTGCGTCGCCCGTAGGCTGATCGTCATGGGTATCGACCGCGCCTTCGACGAGCTGCGCTTCGGCGCCACGCGAACGTTGAATCTGCGCGGGATGCAACCAACCGCGTCACAGGCCTCAATGCTCGCCGACTCTTGGCTCCGGCAACAGCAGGTGCTCGGTGCCGCCGAAGCGCTGGTGATCACGGGACGTGGCAACAACAGCGTGGACGGCTACTCACCGGTGCGCGAAGCGATCGTGAAGCTGCTGCCGTCGCTGCGTCGCCGGAATGTGATTACCGGCTACGCTGAGCATACGCCGGGGTCGTTCGTGGTCACCTTCGCGCCGGTCCGTGCGCTGTTCGAAACGCCGAAGCGCCGCCGGGAGCGGGTGGTGGCGAAGCCGGTGCCTCCGTCGCTCCAGGCGCTGGACGACGAAACCGTGCGTCAGCTGCGCGATCTCTCCACCATGTCGCTGGCCGTGCTCGGCATTCAGTCGCCCACGGCGCTGCAGCTCGAGGACGAGATGCAGCGGCAGTTCGCGGTGCTCAGCGCGGTACTCCCCGACGATGGCGACCGAGAGGCCCTGCTTCAGCAGGCACTCCTGCGCGCCGCCGAAGAGTACGAAGCGGGGTAAGTTACGACAGCGTTTCGTCTGGATGGTTTCCACTCCACCGGAGTTCATGTCGTGTCCGTTTCCCGCACCACGGCACTGGCGATGACCAGTGCCCTCGCGCTTGCCGCGCTGCTGCCATCAGCGCTCTCCCCGTCGGTGTTGTCGGCGCAAAGCCCCACGATGATGCCCGGCTATTCGCCGAGCGCGGCGGCGACGCAACGGCGCCTCGAACAGGAGGCCATCCAGGGGCCGCAGGCCACGCGGGCGCGGACGCACTCCGCCGCCCTGTCGAAGGAGCCGCATGTGGCTGGCACACCGGCCCAGAAGCGCACCGCCGACTACGTGATCGCCCAGATGAAGGCGATGGGGCTCGAGACCGAGTTGCGGAGCTACGACGTGTATCTGCCGCATGCCACCGGCGTGAAGATCACGAGCATGGAGCGCGATACGGCCGTACTCGACGTGCAGGAGCCGGGCATCCCGAGCGATCCCTCGACGATGTTGCCGCAGTATCTCCCCGTGAACGGCTACGGTGGCGCAGGTGTGGGTGAAGGCGAACTGGTGTTCGTGAACTTCGGACTGATCGAGGACTACGCCACACTCGATTCGATGGGCGTGTCGGTGAAGGGCAAGGTGGTGCTGGCGCGCTACGGGCGCAGCTTCCGCGGCATCAAGTCGCGCGAGGCGGAAAAGCGGGGGGCGGTGGCGGTGCTCATCTACACCGATCCGCTCGACGACGGCTTCGTGCAGGGCGATGTGTATCCCGAAGGACCGATGCGCCCGTTGCGCGGACTGCAGCGCGGCAGCGTGTTTAACGGCACGGGCGATCCGCTCACGCCGGGATACGCCAGCAAGCCGGGGGCGCCGCGTCTCAAGCCGGAGGAAACGGCCGTGCCCAAGGTGCCGGTCGTGCCGATCAGCGCCGCGAATGCGCAGGCGTTGCTGGCGCAGGTGCGGGGCACCGATATCCCCCGCAACTGGCAGGGCGGGATGGCGCTGCGCTATCACGTCGGCCCGGGTCCGGTGCGCGTA
>CAIUOO010000451.1 GCA_903900795.1 uncultured Gemmatimonadota bacterium
AGGCGCGGTTGGCTTATCCGTGTTGGTTCGGTGCGCTCCGCGTCATCCGTGTTCTGGCCGTTTGCTGTTTGCCCATCGCTGATCGCTGCTCGCTGATCGCGACTACCGCATGTAATGGCAGTTGCACCCGTCGCGCGGCCAGCAGCGGCGGTAAACGGCGAGATCGCAACCGCGAACAGCCAGAACACGGATGACACCGATACGAAGGAAACGACACGGATCAGCGAAAAGCGCGGTTGGCTTATCCGTGTTGGTTCCGCATGCTCCGCGTCATCCGTGTTCTAGCCGTTTGCTGTTTGCCCATCGCTGATCGCTGCTCGCTGATCGCGACTACCGCATGTAATGGCAGTTGTACCCGTCGCGCGGCCAGCGGCGGCGGTAAACGGCGAGATCGCAACCACGAACAGCCAGAACACGGATGACACCGATACGAAGGAAACGACACGGATCAGCGAAAAGCGCTGTTGGCTTATCCGTGTTGGTTCCGCATGCTCCGCGTCATCCGTGTTCTGGCCGTTTGCTGTTTGCCCATCGCTGATCCCTGATCGCTGCTCGCTGATCGCGACTACCGCATGTAATGGCAATTGTACCCGTCGCGCGGCCAGCAGCGGCGCTAAACGGCGAGATCGCAACCACGAACAGCCAGAACACGGATGACACCGATACGAAGGAAACGACACGGATAAGCCAGAAGCGCTTTTGGCTTATCCGTGTTGGTTCGGTGAGCTCCGTGTCATCCGTGTTCTGGCTGTTCGCGGTTGCTGTTCGCGGTTGCTGTTCGCCGGTGCTGTTCGCCGGTGCCGTCCGCAGACCAGACCTACCGCATGTAATGGCAGTTGTACCCGTACGGATTCTTCTGCAAAAAATCCTGATGCTCGCCCTCGGCCGTCCACCACGTGGCCTCCGGGGCGATCTCCGTCGTGATGGGACGCTTCCACAGCCCCGACTGCGCCACCCGCGCCTTCACGATCTCCGCCGTCTCGCGCTGCTCAGGCGTGGTGTAGAAAATCGCTGAGCGATACTGCGTGCCGACGTCGTTGCCCTGGCGGTTCAGCGTCGTCGGATCGTGCAACCGGAAAAACCAATGCTCCAGCAGCGACTCGAAACTGAGCACGGCAGGATCGAACACGATCCGCACCGCTTCGGCATGCCCCGATGCGCTGTCGTGCGTGTCGTCATACACCGGATGTTCGACCCAGCCGCCCGTGTACCCCACGTCGGTATCCAACACGCCCGGCACGGCGCGCAGAATCTCTTCCACGCCCCAGAAGCAGCCGCCGGCCAGAATCGCGACCTCTGTCTGCTGCTCGCTCATGCGAACAACCGCCGGAATTCGCCATACCCTTCCGCGTCGAGCTGCTCGAGCGGAATGAATCGCAACGACGCGGAGTTGATGCAGTAACGGAGCCCGCCCGCTTCGCGTGGGCCGTCGTCGAACACATGACCCAAATGCGAGTCGGCGTCTTTCGACCGCACTTCCACCCGGCGCATACCGTGCGAGCGGTCTTCCTTCTCCAACACCTGCGGCGCCACCGGCTTCGTAAAGCTTGGCCAGCCACAGCCGGAATCGAATTTGTCGAGCGACGAAAACAGCGGCTCACCACTCACGATATCGACGTAGAGGCCCGCTTCATGGTGGTCCCAGAATTCGTTGCGAAATGGCGGTTCGGTTCCCGACTGCTGGGTCACCGTGAACTGTTCGCGCGTGAGCGTCCGAGCCAGTTCGTCAACAGAAGGCTTGA
This sequence comes from uncultured Gemmatimonadota bacterium, assembly GCA_903900795.1. Classification (GTDB taxonomy): domain Bacteria; phylum Gemmatimonadota; class Gemmatimonadetes; order Gemmatimonadales; family Gemmatimonadaceae; genus Gemmatimonas. Next base: position 1,743 of record CAIUOO010000451.1, read on the forward strand.
TGAAGTCAGACATAGTGGAGGATATACACAAAACACGGGCGCGGAGTGCCCACGACGGAATGCCCACGACGGAGTGCCCACGGCCGTCGCGCTTCTCTATTTTACCAGCGTGCACACTCTCCGTTTCGACAATCGCTTCGTCACCGAGCTGCCCGGAGACCCCGACCGGTCGAATCGGCGCCGGCAGGTGCTCGGCGCCGCCTGGAGCGCGGCCGCGCCTACCCCCGTGGCCGACCCCACGCTGGTGGCCCACGCGCACGAGGTTGCCGCACTGGTCGGTATCGACGAGCAGCACGTGCCGTCGCCCGCATTTGCCCGGGTGTTCGGGGGAAATGAGCTACTCCCCGGCATGACCCCCTACGCCGCCTGCTACGGCGGGCATCAATTCGGCAACTGGGCCGGTCAGCTGGGCGACGGACGGGCCATGTCGCTGGGCGAAGTGGTGAACGCCGCCGGCGAGCGCTGGGAGCTGCAGCTCAAGGGGGCAGGACCCACGCCATACTCGCGCACCGCCGACGGTCGTGCCGTACTACGCTCGTCGATTCGCGAATTCCTGTGCAGCGAAGCCATGCATCATCTGGGCGTTCCCACCACCCGCGCGCTGTCGCTCGTGTCCACCGGCGATCCCGTGGTGCGTGACATGTTCTACAACGGGAACGCGGCACCGGAACCGGGTGCCATCGTCTGCCGCGTGGCGCCGTCGTTCATCCGCTTCGGCAACTTCGAGATTCTCGCGGCGCGTGACGACCTCGCGTTGCTCGCCCAGCTCGTCGATTTCACCATCGCGCGCGACTTTCCCCAGTTGGCGGGCATCGCCGAGACCACCGAACGTCGCGTGGCGTGGTTCGCCGACGTGTGCGAACGCACGGCGCGCATGATCGTGCACTGGATGCGCGTGGGGTTTGTGCACGGCGTCATGAACACCGACAACATGTCGATCCTGGGGCTCACGATCGACTACGGTCCGTATGGCTGGCTCGACCACTTCGATCCCACCTGGACGCCCAACACCACCGATGCCAGCATGCGCCGGTATCGCTTCGGCCAGCAGCCGGCCATCGCGCAGTGGAATCTCGTGCGCCTGGCCGAAGCGATCGCGCCACTCTTCGAGACGGGCGACGCGCTGCAGACTGCCCTCGAGCGCTTCGGCGACGTGTACCTGGCTGAGTACGAGGCGATGAACGCCGCCAAGTTTGGATTCACCGCACGCGGCGAGGCGGAGCAACTGCTGGTACGCGAGGGATTCGCGTTGTTGTTCGAAGCCGAAGTGGACTACACGCTGTTCTTCCGCGCACTGGGAGAGATCGACGACACCCTGCCAGCAGACCACCCCATCAGCGTACTGGGCGACGTGTTCTACGACGACGCCAAACGCGACGCCAAGGCCGGCGCACTCAACGCGTGGCTGCGTCGTTGGCACGAATTGGTGCTGAAGCATGGCCGGAGTGCCGCCGCGCGTCGGGCCGCGATGCACGCGGTGAATCCGCGCTATGTGCTGCGCAACTATCTCGCGCAACAGGCGATCGACGCCGCGACCGACGGTGATACGTCCCTCGTGCACACGTTGCTCGAGGTCATGCGCCGGCCCTACGACGATCAGCCGGAGAACGCGCACTTCGCCGCGCGCCGACCGGAGTGGGCGAGGGTCAAGGCCGGGTGTTCGATGCTGAGCTGTAGCTCGTAACCGGGCCGCCCGCGCTTACTTCCCCCCGCTCTCCTGCTTCGCCTGATTGCGCGTGACGCCGGAAATGAACACGAGCGCCTCTCGCTGGCTGATCGCGGCACCCTGCTCCGTGCCGTCGCCCACGTCGAAGATGCGCACGCCAAGGCCGCGGATATCAAACCGCAGTCGGCCGTCGGCGTACTTCATGTTCTCGATATACGTGGACGGCACGCTCACCCGGCTCCCGGGCATGTACACATGCACAGAATCACCGATCAGCTCCAGCGCGAAGCTCTTGTCCGACGAGACGAGCTGCATGTCTTCCGGGCCCAGCGTCTGGGCCTCGGCGACTTTGGCGGGTTTCTCGCCGCAGGCCAGGCAACCGAACGTGGTCAGCAGCAGGAGAGTGCGGGTCACGGATGACATGAACGATCTGGCGTAGAATGGCGGGGAGTAGTCGGCGGGGGTTTCGTGTCGCATCTTGAAAGCCCGTGGAGAACAATATGACGCTGAGCCGATGAGAACATGAAACGCAGGACTTTTCTGCTGGCCGGGCTTGGCACCGGCGGAGCGCTGTTTCTGGGCTGGGCGCTCCTTCCGCCACGCCAGCGACTCATCGGACGTACGCGGCCCGACACCGATCGCAACGCCGTCGCGTTGAACGGCTGGCTCACGATCGCGCCTGATGACACGGTCACCGTAGTGGTACCCAAGGCCGAGATGGGGCAGGGCGTGCACACCGCGTTGGCGATGCTCATGGCCGAGGAGCTCGAGTGCGACTGGACCCGGGTGCGCATCGAGCACAGCCCAATCGACAAGATCTACGGCAACATCTCCGCACTCGTGGAAGGGCTGCCCTTCCCGCCCGACGCCAACGGCACGCTGGTGCGCGGTGTCCGCTGGATCATGGCCAAAACGGCCCGCGAGGTGGGCGTCATGATTACCGGCGGGTCGTCGAGTATGCGGGACTGCTGGATGCCCATGCGCGAGGCCGGCGCGTCGGCGCGCGCGTCGCTGATCGCCGCTGCCGCCGCCACATGGGGCGTCGCGATATCCACCTGCCGGGTCGAACAGGGTGTGGTGGTAGGCGCCGACGGTCGGCGCCTGCGCTTCGGCGAGCTCGCCGCACGGGCGGTCACGCACCGTCCCGCCGCGATCACGCTCAAGGCAGCGGCCACCTTCACGGTCATCGGCAAGCCGATGCCGCGACTCGACTCAGCGGCCAAGTCGAACGGCACCGCCACCTATGGCATCGATGTGTCGCTGCCCAACATGATGTATGCGGCGGTCGTGATGAGCCCATTCGGCGCGACGACGGCGCCGGCGGTGACCGACGCGCAGATGCAGCAGAGTCGCGCCATGTCGGGGGTGCGCGCGGTAATCTCGCTGCCCGGCAGCAAGTACGGCGATCCGCCGGCGCTGGCGGTGGTGGCCGAGTCGTGGTGGCAGGCGCGCAAAGCCGCGAACGCACTGTCAACGGCGGCGGCCACCGCGAGCACGAGCGCGGTCTCCACCGTGACGGTGATGCAGGACATCCGCAACACCGTACGCAACGATGACGGCATGCCGATACGCTTCTACGGCGGGGCGAAACACCTGCTCGACGAATCCACCCGCACGGTCGACGCCACGTACGAAGCACCGTTTCTCCCGCATGCCACGATGGAGCCGATGAATGCCACGGTGCGTGTCTCCGACGAGCGCGCCGAACTGTGGACCGGCACGCAGGTACAGGGCTACGCGCGCGCCGCGGTGGCGCACGTGCTTGGACTCGACGAAGAGCAGGTCACGGTGCATCAGCACCTGCTCGGCGGTGGCTTTGGCCGTCGACTGGATGTCGACTACGTCGCACAAGCGGCAGCGATCGCCAAAGCGACGCCGGGACTCCCGGTGCAGCTGATCTGGTCGCGCGAAGACGATCTGCGGCATGATTTCTATCGACCAGCCACAGTCTCGCGACTGCGCGCGGCGGTCGACACCGATGGGCACGTCACCGCCTTCGTGGCGCACTCGGCGGGTCAGGCGCCATTCAAGGCATACGGCAAGCGCGTGGGATTTCTGTTGACCATGTACGGCCCCGATCGCACCGCCGCCCAGGGCACGTGGGATCAGCCCTATGCCTTTCCCGCGCTGCACGCGTCGCACAGTGAGACCCAGAGTGCGATTCCCGTGGGCTCGTGGCGCAGCGTCGGCCACTCGCATCAGGCGTTCTTTGTGGAGAGCTTCATCGACGAACTCGCGGCGGTGGCCAAGCAGGATCCGGCAGCGTACCGCGCCGCCCTGCTGCAGTCACATCCGCGGGCCCTGCGCGTGTTACAGCTCGCCGCCGAGAAGAGTGGCTGGGGAACATCGCTCGAGCCGGCGGCCGACGGCCGCCCGCGTGCCCGGGGCATTGCCCTGCACGCCGCCTTCGGTTCGATCGTGGCGGAAGTCGCCGAAGTGTCGGTGGCACTCGACGGTCGCATTCGCGTGCATCGCGTGGTCGCCGCGGTCGATTGCGGACTTCCCGTGAATCCGAACATCATTCGGCAACAGATCGAGGGCGGCATCATCGACGGACTCTCCACGGCGCTCTACGGCGGGCTGGCGATCAGCAACGGAACACCACGCCAGTCCAACTTCCACGACTATCGATTGCTGCGCATTGACGAGTGCCCTATGATCGAGACGCACATCGTACCCAGTCTCGACGTGCCGTCCGGTGTCGGCGAACCGGGACTCCCACCCATCGCGCCTGCCGTGGCGAACGCCCTGTTCACACTCACCGGCACGCGCCTGCGCTCGCTGCCGCTGCGTATGCCGAGTGAGGCAGCGTCATGACCGCGCCGAACGTTGATCCGATCGCGCTGGTCGTAAACGGAGCTCCGACCACGGTCAGCGTGGATGCCGACACGCCCTTGCTCTGGGTGCTGCGGCAGACGCTCGCACTGCCCGGTACGAAGTTCGGCTGCGGCATCGCCGCGTGCGGTGTGTGCATGGTACATCTCGACGGCGTGCCGGTGCCCGCCTGTGTCACGCCGGTGTCGGCCGCCGTTGGCAAGGCGATCACCACGATCGAAGGCATTCGTGGTCCGGTGGCAGACGCGGTGCAGAGCAGTTGGGCCGCGCTTGACGTGCCGCAGTGCGGATACTGTCAGTCCGGCCAAGTCATGTCAGCGGTTGCACTGCTGAGCGCGAACGCGACTCCATCGGATGCCGACATCGATACAGCGATGCACGGCAATCTCTGTCGGTGCGGCGCCTATCCACGTATTCGCGCGGCCATTCATCGCGCCGCGGAGGCGCTGCGCACCCGATCGCAACGGGTGAGCGCGATCACGCCGGTCACACCGTAACGCCCGTGTCCTCCACGCTGCTCTCGTCGCTCAAGGCGCTGCACGTACTCGCGGCGATCCTGTTCGTCGGCAACGTGATCGTGACCGGCATCTGGACGGCGATCTTCTTCCGCGCGCGCCACACCCACGATTTCCGCGTCGCGGCGCGCGCGATCGTGCTGACCGATTGGCTCTTTACGGTGGGGGGTGGCGCATTGCTCACGATCACCGGCGTGTCGCTCGCGATCGGCCGCGGCTATGCGCTGTGGGGAACGCCGTGGATCCGCCAGGCGATGGTGGCACTGGCCATCTCGACCGTGATGTGGCTGGTGTTGCTGGTACCGGCGCAACGGATCATGCTGCGGCCGTCGTTCGGCGACGCCGATGACGCACGACTGGTGCGCGCCTACTCGCGCTGGAACGTAGCCGGCTGGACGGCGACCGCGCCGCTGATCTACGCCGTGTGGTGCATGGTGGCAAAGCCGGGGTGAATGCGGGACTACCGGCCGCCGCGTGGCATGCGGGGCGGTCCTGAACCCGGAGGTGCGACGGGCGGCGCGATCGAACGGGCGGAACGACGACCGAAGGCAATGCGCCCAACCTTCCGCGTGACCATCACCAGCAGCATCACCACCGATAGCAGCGCCACGAGCGGCAGGAAGATCGCGAGCACGCTCGTAACCACGGCACCGATCAGCTCCATGGTCGAGACTACCGGATTGCCCACGCCACCGGTGAGGGTGGTCGATTTGAAGCGCGTGAGCACCGATGCGCCTTGCGTTATGCCCGCCGCTCCCCCGGCAATGAGGACCACGCTCCACTTCACGAGTGGCGGCAAATCCACCACCACCGACGCGGCCGCGAGCATGCCAGCCACCAGCGCCGTCGGCGTCGCGATCACGTCGAGCAGCTGATCGATCCACGGCATGGCGTAGGCGCCGACCTCGAGCAACGTCGCGATGGCGAGGGCCGCAATGGCCGGCGTGGTGGCCAGCCAGGCGAAGCCGGGCGACAGCTCCAGCACCCCGGTCTTGGCCGCAATCGCCGCCGCCAGCAGCGGCACAAACACCCGAAATCCCGCGGCGGCCGCGAGACCGAGACCGATCGCTACACCCAGCAGGGCGTCACTCGTGAGAAACGCATCCGGTCGCATGCACAAGAGATACCACCGCACCGTTCCGCCCGCGACGCCTGCGCACTACTCTGGAGCCATGCGGTTTTTCGGGTGGCTCTTTCTGGCGACGCTGTCGCTGGTGCTGATGGTGCAGCTCCGTCTGATCGACGGCGCGCTCGCGTCGCCCGACACCCCGTGGGGGATCGTCGGCTTCGAGCTCGCATTCACCCGCGAACGCGCCGCCGCTATGATCGCGGTGTGGAGCAGCATGGGCGTCACGGAAAGCGCCCTCGTCAGCCTTGGGGTCGACGTGGCGTTTCTGCTGGTCTACCCGTTCATGTTCCGCGGCTTGGTGCAGCTGCTGCGACGCGACGACGGCTCGGGCTTCCAGCGGCTCGGCGTGCGTCTTTCCGCCGCCGTGCTCGTCTGCCTCCCGCTCGACGTGCTCGAGAACGCCCTGCTCTGGCGGATGCTCGACGGCGGCGCGTCGACCCCGCTGGCGATGGCCGCCGGTGTGGCGGCCAGCCTCAAGTTCCTGCTGGTCGTCGTGACGGCCGCATGGTGCGGAGCGGCCCTGATGCGACGGTTCGCTCGGGGCGACGGGCGTACAGCGGTGGGCACGGACTCGTAAAACGGGAACCCCGTTCCTCCCCCCTCCCGTTTGCCGCAGTAGCATGCCTATCACCCTCGCCTTCGTCGCCCCCTGGGAATCCTCGCGCGCGGTCGCGAACATCCCGCGTGAACCCCGCGACGACGTCGTGGTCCTCTTGCTGGAATCGGTCGCCAAAGGCGCCTCGCTCCCCTGGCACCGCCAGAAGCTGGTCCTGCTGCTGTCGTCCATGCAGCACTTTGCGGCCTCGCTCGAAGCCGCCGGGTACCGGGTCGCGTACCGGAAAGCCCCGAGCTACGCCGAGGGGATCGCCAGCGCGGCCGCCGAGTTCGACGCGGCCAAGGTCGTCGCCACCGAGGGGCGTGAGCAGGACATGGTCGATGAGCTCGGCCGCGCCCGCACCCTGCTCGAGGCCGATGCCCGCACCCTGACCCTCCGCGAGGACCGCGGCTTTCTCGCCACCCGCGAGGAGTTCGCCACCTGGGCCCGTGGGCGCAAAGAGTACCGGATGGAGTTCTTCTACCGGGAAATGCGCCGCAAACACGGTGTGCTCATGGAAGCCGACGGCACACCGAGCGGCGGTCAGTGGAATTTCGACGCCGACAACCGGAAGCCGTGGCCCAAAGGCCGCGCCGCGCCCGAGGTGTGGCGCGCGGAGCCCGACGCGATCACGCGCACCCAGATGAAGCGCGTGCGGACGTGGCGGAACCGCTGGGGCTCGGTCGACCAGTTCGCCCTCCCGGTCACCCGCGCCGACGCCAAGGC
>CAIUOO010000452.1 GCA_903900795.1 uncultured Gemmatimonadota bacterium
AGTGAAAGATGCTGAGCAGGCAGACCCGCTCCCACGCATTGTCCAGGTCGGAGCGAAGGCGCGGCTGCCGGTGCAGTCGCTCGCCAATGCGGGTGCGTCGCTCGACGTTACCATGGACGTACAGCGGGCTGCGGCGCTGGACGGTGCCGCCGGCGGCGTTGGTCTGGTGTTGGGGTATCGGGATGTCGCGTTCCTTCGTGCTGGCTATAAGGTGCAGCCAGGCGATGCAAAGGGGCCGTCCATTGGCTTGGGCTTCCAGCGCGGTGGCTTCGCGCTTGATCTGGCCCGGCGATTCGACGCGGCCTCGTCTCAACTCGGTGAGCCGCCCACGTACATCTCGCTGAGAGCACGCTTCTGATGCGGCGTGGGTTCCTCACGATGTCGACCGGGCTGTTCGTGATGCTCACGGCTGCGGTCGCACTCGCGCAAGCCCAGTCGCCGGTGGCGCTCCAAGCGGCGACGATGCGGAGCGAGTTGGTCCCGCACGACCGACGGGGCAGCGGCCTGCCGTCGGTTATAGAAAGGGGCTGGCTCGCGCCATCCAGCGAGCGCGCACCGTGGTGGGCGCCGGTCCTCTCGGGCCTGATACCCGGCGCCGGCCAGTTTGCCATGGGACAGCAGCGCAGCGTCGGATTTCTGGTGGCCGAGGGGTATCTCATCATCCAGCAGGTGCGCGCCCGACGCGACGCCAACGGGGATCGCGACGCCTATCGCGCATTGGCGTTCGACGTGGCGCGACAGCCGTTCGGGGGCGATCGACCGCGGGGGAGCTGGGACTACTACGAGTCGATGGAGAAGTATCTCGAGAGTGGCGCTTATGATCGCATTCCCGGCGGCTCGCTCGACCCAGAGACGGACGAGACGACCTACAACGGTGCGCGCTGGTTGCTCGCTCGTGAGACCTACTGGCTCAATCCAGCGGTCGCGCCGGCCGTCGGCAGCCCGGAGTATCAACGCGCGCTCGCGTTTTATCAGTCGCGAGCGGTGCGGCCGGCGTATCAATGGAGTTGGCGGGACGCGCAGCTAGAGCGGGATGTCTTCGCGCAGACCATCGCAAGCGCGAATCGCAGCGGACAGCGGGCCGTGAATTACGTCGGATTGATCGGTGCCAATCACTTGGTCAGCCTGATCGACGCGTATGTGAGCGTCCGGGTTCGGCGGTTTGGCGGCGCCGGGGTGCTGGGTCTGAGCATGGAAAGCGTTCACACCGTGGTCGAAACGGTGGGAGACCCGCTTGCCGGGCGGCGACAGGTTCGTACCGCCATTCGCCTCGTCCACGGGCGCCGCTAGCACGCCTGACGGTCGGGGGGACGCCCGACCGTCCGGATCGTCTCCTAGTGGGCGAGAGGGAGCACGTCGGTCCGCCCCGGGGCCGTGGTCGATCGCGCTTCTGATCTGGTCGTCTTCTCCCGTTCGCACGCGTTGTTGGCTGGTGACGCGCATTTCTCCTTCGATCCACACGCTTCGACGATGACCACATCCGGCTTCAACGAACACGTTGCGGTTCATCTGACCCTCGGTCAGGATGAACCATCGTGGTTGACGGCGTGGTGGGAATCGGCACGAATTCCGCGCTACCAGACGGCCGATGCGGCGGGTGTGTGTCCTCAGGTGATGAAGTCGCGACCCAGGTTGATCCTGATAGATGCGCGCGGCCATGCCGAATGGGAGGCGATCGCCGTCGGAACATGCCGACGTCTCAAACGCGATGCGTACACGGCAATCGTCCCTGTCCTCGTCATCGTGGAGGCCGAGCGATTCGCCGAGGCCTTCGAGGCGGGCGCGGATGAGGTCCTCCGGGGCGATGTGACCGATCAGGAGGCGACGGCTCGGCTGTCGGTCATGCTGCGACGCAGCGATCGTGACACCGATGTCCATCCGTCAACCCGGTTGCCCGGCGCCCGGGAAATCGAAGCCGAGTTGAGCCGGCGTGTGGCGTCCGGCGGGAAGTTTGCGGCGTGCTACGCCGATCTGGACCACTTCAAGGAGTTCAACGACCGGTACGGGTATCACCACGGCGATCAGGTGATCCGGCTGCTGGCGCGCATTCTTCATGACGTGGTGAAGGGCCTCTGCGTCGAGGAGGGCTTTGTGGGCCACATCGGGGGGGACGATTTTCTCTACACCATTCCTCTCGCCGCTTTGCCTAAGGTTTGTGACGAGGTCATCCAGGTATTCGACGAACTTATTCCGTGGCAGTATTCCGAGCAGGACCGTCGCGTGGGATATTTCTTCGGTAAAGATCGGCGCGGGCAGCTACATCGCGTTCCGCTGATGACGCTGTCTGTCGGCGTCGTCACCAATCAGCGTCGGCATTTCACACGCGGCATCGAGGTCAGCGAGTTGGCGACGGAAATGAAAGGCTACGCGAAGACACTATCGGGCTCCGTTTGGGCTGTTGATCGTCGACGCGACGAGCCGGCGGCAGCGACGTCTGCGGGGGCGTCGATCGATGCGCTGCGAGAGCGACAGGGTATTCGGAGCGCCGGAGGCGCGTCATGACGGTATCGTGTCCGGACTGCAAATCGTTGTTCCGCGTCGATCCGGCCAAAGTGCCAGCCACGGGCGTGCGCGCGCGTTGCTCTGTCTGCGGCGGCGTGATTGCTCTCGGGGGTGGCACGCTGCCGGTTTCCGTGACGCCGGTGTCGTCTGTCGCGGCACTGCCCCCGCTCGGATCCGGGTACTCGCGCCCCAAGGTGCCGTCCACGGTGCCGTCCACGGTGCCGTCCACCTTGCCGGCCGGTGCCTCATGGCCAACGGCCGAGAGCGTTCTGACGCCGTCGGCGCCCGCCGCCTTGCCGTCGGCCACGGCGGCCGACCAACCCGCGGCCACGCTGACGCCGTTGTCGTCGTCGGCCACCGCGACTCCGGCGGCCGGCAAGCGTCTGATCAATCCCTTCCTTCGGGCCGATCCGGCGCAGCGCGCGCGGCGGCTCGCCCGGGCGCTTGTCTCCGATCTGGTGGCGTATCAACCGCAGAAACGCGAGGAAGGCCTTCGCGAGGGCACGCTGCGACAGCTCTTTCGCGAAGAGATCAAGAAGAGCTACGAGGAGTACTTGGAGCAGGTTGGGCGCGACGTCGCCGAACACTCGCCGCACTTTCAGGAGGCGCTCAATGAGATTCTTGCGGGTGGTCGTCGTCTGTTCTGATTCTGCCGCTGGAAGCCAGTGCGCTCTCCGGGTACCTTCCATGTTACTCGAATGCTGGTAACAGCTGGTGACACTACGGGCCGCTCCCCTGCGCGGAGGGCGGCTCGCGTCGTACGCGGAGGCACGGCATGCAGGACGGAGAGCGGCTGAAGGTCTTGACACGGTCGGAAGAGCGGCTCGTGGACATGCGGAGGTATCTTTGACGTCGACGCCAAGCGCTCGACGCTAAACGCGTATGAGAATGAGATGTCCGAGGGCGCCTTCTGGAATGATCAGGAGCACGCGCGGGACATCGTGCAGCAGGTCAAGGTGCTCAAGGGATGGATCGAGCCGGTCGACTCACTGAGTGCGCGCATCGCCTCCGCCCGTGAGATCGACGAGCTGCTGGTCCTCGAGCCGGACAACGCCATGTCCAAGGACCTCGATGCAGAGACGGAGCGCATCGTCGAGGAACTCGATGCATTCGAGCTCAAGTCGCTCTTGCGTGGACGCGACGACTTCCGCGACGCGCAGATCGAAATCAGCGCCGGCGCCGGCGGCACCGAGGCGCAGGACTGGGCAGAGATGATCATGCGCATGTACACGCGCTGGGCCGAACGCAAAGGCTTCGAACTCGAGATGCTCGACCTCAGCGAGGGCGAGGAAGCCGGTATCAAGGGCGCCGTGATCGAGATCAAGGGCCAGTACGCGTATGGATTCCTCCGTCCGGAATCCGGCGTGCACCGTCTCGTGCGCATCTCCCCGTTCGACTCGCAAGCGCGGCGACATACGAGCTTCGCCTCGGTGTTCGTGTATCCGGTGGTGAACGAAGAGATCAACATCGAGATCCGCGACGAAGACCTGCGCATCGACGTGTATCGCGCATCCGGCGCCGGCGGGCAGCACGTCAACAAGACGTCGTCCGCCGTGCGCATCACGCACATGCCGACCGGCATCGTGTGCGCGTCACAGGCCGAGCGCTCGCAGTTCAAGAACAAGGCGACCGCGATGAAGCAGCTCAAGAACAAGCTGTACCAGCGCGAGTCCGACAAGCTCGCCGCCGCCAAGGCTCTCCTCGATGCCGACAAGCAGGACGTGTCGTTCGGCAGCCAGATCCGCAGCTACGTCTTCCAACCGTACACGATGGTTAACGATCACCGCACCGAGCTCAAGATCGCCGATGTCCAGAAGGTCATGGACGGCGGGATCGATCCGTTCATCCAGGCGTACCTGAAGCAGGAGAGCGAAGAGAAGGCGGAGGGGCGCCCGCTGTGAGCGACGACCTGAACTTCTTGATGAAGGCGCGACGCGACAAGCTCGACGCCCTGCGGGCCGCCGGCACCGAACCGTTCGCCTACTCGTTCGACCGTTCGCACACGGCGACGGAGGCTGTGGCGGCGCTCGGTACGTCGGATGAAGGCCCAGACGTCACGGTGGCGGGGCGTCTGACGTCGTGGCGCAGCCAGGGCAAGACCGCTTTTGCTCATTTGGCCGACATGGACGGTCGCGTGCAGTTGTATTTTCGACGCGACGAGATCGGGGAAGAGGCCTGGGCCCAGCTCAATGCTTGGGACCTCGGCGACTGGGTCGGGGTACGCGGCTCGATGATGCGCACGAAAACCGGCGAGGCGACGGTCAAGGTAAAAACCGCGACGCTGCTCTCGAAGTCGCTTCGGCCATTGCCGTTCGGCAAGGAGCAGATGGTCGACGGACAGATGGTGCGCTACTCTGGATTTTCGGACACCGAACAGCGGGCGCGTCAGCGCTATGCCGATCTGGCCGTGCATCCCGAAGTGCGCGCGCTCTTTCGCGCCCGGTCGGTGCTCACCCGCAGCATCCGTTCACATCTTGATGGGTTGAACTACCTCGAAGTCGAAACGCCCGTGCTGCAGCCGTTGTACGGTGGCGCTTCGGCGCGGCCGTTCATCACGCACCACAACACGCTCGATATGCCGCTCTATCTGCGCATCGCAGATGAGCTGTATCTCAAGCGGCTCATCGTTGGCGGCTTCGAGCGTGTGTACGAAATCGGCCACGATTTCCGCAACGAGGGCATCGACCGGACCCACAATCCGGAGTTCACGATGCTTGAGTTTTACGAAGCGTTCGCTGACTACACGACGATGATGGAGCGAGTGGAAACGCTGATGGTCGCTGCCGCCGACGCGATTCGCTCGATCCCGGGCGTGGGCGATAAGGTGCCGGTGCTCGTCACGCCGTTCCCGCGCATCGAGTGGGTGCCGTCGCTCTCGAAGGCGGCCGGCATCGATGTAATGGCGGCGGACGATACCACGCTGCGTCAGGCGGCGGAGCGGATCGGTGTGCAGAAGGTGGCCACGCTGAGCCGGCCGAAGGTGCTCGACGAGATGTTCCAGGAGTTGGTGGAATCGAAGATCGATACGCCGACGTTCGTGGTGGATTATCCGATCGAACTCTCGCCGCTGGCGAAGCCCACGCGTAGCGGTCCGGCGGGCCTCACGGAGCGCTTCGAGTTGTTCGCGCGCGGCAAGGAACTCGCAAACGCCTTTTCCGAGTTGAACGATCCGATCGATCAGCGCGAGCGCTTCGAAGCGCAGGCACGCCTGCGCGACGCGGGCGATGATGAGGCCTCCGGCGTGGATGACGATTATCTGCGCGCCATGGAGTACGGTATGCCGCCCACCGGCGGTGTCGGCATCGGCATCGATCGCCTGTTCATGTATCTCACGGATACGCAGAACATTCGCGATGTGATCCTGTTCCCCACCATGCGCCCCGAGTGATCACTTCGTGACTCGCCTCGAGTTGTCGATTGCGTGGCGGTATCTGCGGAGTCGCCGCGGATCTCGCCTCCTGTCGCTGATCAGTGTCATCGCCATTGGCGGTGTGCTGGTCGGCGTCAGCGCGCTGATCGTCATTATGGGTGTGATGAACGGCCTGCAGCGTGATCTTCGCGAGAAAATCCTGGTGGGCAGTCCCGACGTGCATGTCTTGCCATATGGCGATGGTATGCGGATGACCGGCTGGCGCGAAACACGCGAGGCGGTCTCGGCGACCCCCGGCGTGGTGCGGGCCGCGCCGTTCGTAAGTACGCAAGGTATGGTGCGGAATCTCGCCGGCTACATGACCGGCACACAGGTCATGGGCATTCAGGCCGATGGAGTGCCCGGCGCTGACGTGACCACCATTCGTTCGCACGCCATTCTCGGCGATTTCCGCTTCACGCGGGACAGCATTTCGCTGCCCGGAGCAGTGCTGGGCAAGCTGTTGGCGTCCAAACTGAATGCGTTCCCCGGCGATACGATTGTGCTGGTCGGGGCCGCCGGGCTCGAGATGAACGCGTCAACCGGGGCCATCATTCCGCGTCTCGACAGTGCCGTGGTATCGGGGGTGTTCGAGACGGGAATGTACGAGTACGACAATGCGTATCTGTACCTCGAACTGGCAGCCGCGCAACGCTTCGCCGGGTTGGGCGACGATGTGACTGGCATCGAGGTGCGCGCGGTCGATCGCTGGCAGGCCCCGGCCGTCGCCGATTCGCTGCGTGCGAATCTCAAGGCGCCGGTGCGTGCGGTGGATTGGCAGGAACAGAACCGCTCGTTGTTTCAGGCCCTGAAACTTGAACGTCTTGGCATGGGTGTGATCCTGCTGCTCATTGTGGTGGTCGCGGCTTTCAACATCGTGAGTACGCTTACGATGGTGGTGTCCGACAAGACGCGTGAGATCGGTATTCTCCGGGCGATGGGCATGCCGGCGAAGTCGATTCGTCGGATCTTTTTGTATCAGGGAATCGTTATAGGGGCGGTGGGGACTGGCGGAGGCGTCACGATCGGCTTGTTCGTCTCGCTGCTGCTCGAGAGGTACCAGCTGATCTCACTCGACCCGTCGGTGTACTTCATCGACCATCTGCCGGTTGCCATCCAGATTCCCGACGTGCTGATGATCATGGTGGCGAGCCTCGTGATCACCGCGCTGGCCACGCTGTATCCGGCGGCGCAGGCGGCGCGGTTGTACCCGGTCGATGCGATCCGCCATGAGTGAGTTGAAATCGGTGGAGACGGCCTCATCCGAGCCGCAGACGTCCGGTGAACTGCCGGTCGTTCATGCGGTAGGGTTGGTCAAGGAGTTCCGTGGCGGCGACGGCGGCGTGATCAGGATTCTCAATGAAGTATCGATCACGGTGAAGCGCGGTGAGATGGTGGCCATCGTCGGCGCCAGCGGCGCGGGCAAGAGCACGTTGCTGCACGTCCTAGGCGCCCTGGAGCGACCATCGGCGGGTCGTATCGAGTTGGCCGGACACAGCGTCGGGGGGCTCGATGACGACGCCGTGGCCACGCTCAGGAACCGTGCGGTCGGGTTTGTGTTTCAGTTTCATCACCTCCTGCGCGAGTTCTCGGCGCTGGAGAACGTGATGATGCCGCTCCGTATCGCTGGTGTGGACCAGCGCATCGCGCAGCAACGGGCCGAGCACTTGCTGGAACGGGTTGGGCTCTCGGCGCGTCGGCATCATCGTCCTGGGGCAATGTCGGGCGGCGAGCAGCAGCGCACGGCGGTGGCGCGCGCACTGGCCGCCGAGCCCGCGCTCCTGTTGGCCGACGAGCCCAGCGGCAATCTGGACCTGTACAACGCGGAGCGGCTTCATGCGCTTTTCTCGGAACTGGCTCGTGATCTCTCGCTGGGTCTGGTCGTCGTGACCCACAATCAGTCGCTGGCTGCCCGAGCTGATCGGGCGCTCTTGTTGGAAGGAGGACGGTTGGTGGCAACGAACGGTCTCGGGGCGGAGGGCTGATGATCTGCGACAATTGCAAGGAGCGCGACGCCGTCGTGCACCTGACGCGAATCGTGGACAATGCGGTCACGCAGCTGCACCTCTGCGAGAAGTGCGCCGCGGCGAAGGGGGTTGAGACTACCGTCGCGGTGACGCAGCACCCGCTCGGTGACATTCTGCAGGCGGTACAGCAGCAGGCGTCTACCACGAGTGAGGACGCCGCGGCCTGTTCGTTCTGCGGGGCTACGGCACGTGACTTCCGCGCCACGGGCCGACTGGGCTGTCCGCATTGCTACGACGCGATGGAAAAGAGCCTACGTGAGTTGCTGCGCCGTCTCCATGGTAGCTCGCGGCACGTGGGGCAGCGCTATGACGTACCCGTCACGCACGTCGCGACGCCAAAGCCCGACTCGATTCATGATTTGCGCGATCGCTTGCAACGAGCGGTTGAAACCGAGCAGTTCGAACTGGCCGCCGAGCTGCGCGACCGCATCAAGGTGATCGAATGACGTCCCCACGGCCGGCGCTGGACCTGTCGCTGTTGCCGGACGGCGGCGTGCGATGGCTGGATGCCTCGGGCCCGAATTCGGATATCGTGATCTCGACCCGGATGCGTCTGGCTCGCAACGTGTCAGGGTACGCCTTCACTGGTCGCGCCCGTGATGGTGAGCGACTGCGGATGCTGGCGCAGGTCCGGGACGCCTTGGGGGGCGTGCCGTCGCTCCGTGGGAGCCTCCTGGTACGTCTCGAAGAACTGGCCACCGTCGACCGGCAGCTGCTGCACGAGCGCCATCTGGTGAGCAAGGAGCTGGCGGGACTCGACCCTCAGCACTCGATACGGTCGGGTGCGGCCGTGTTTCTGGGCGAGTCTGTCGGCCTGCTGGTGAATGAGGAGGACCACCTCCGGCTGCAGGCGCTACGGTCGGGCTTCGCGGTGCCCCACGCGTTCGAGTCCGTACACCGCTTGGATCGCGAACTCGGCGCACAGGTCCCCTATGCGTTCCATCGAGAGTTTGGGTTCCTGACAGCCTGTCCGACGAATGCCGGCACGGGCCTTCGGGCCTCGGTCTTGATTCATCTTCCCGGGT
The DNA here is from genome assembly GCA_903900795.1 of uncultured Gemmatimonadota bacterium. GTDB lineage: Bacteria > Gemmatimonadota > Gemmatimonadetes > Gemmatimonadales > Gemmatimonadaceae > Gemmatimonas. Next base: position 8,964 of record CAIUOO010000452.1, read on the forward strand.
TGGTGCTCACGAAGGAGATCGGCAAGGTGCTGTCGGGGTTGCAGCAGATGGGGCTCACCTATCGCGGCCTGTTCGGCGAAGGAAGCGAAGTGGTCGGGAACTTCTTCCAGCTGTCCAACCAGACGACGCTGGGGCGTTCCGAAGAGGAGCTGCAGGACCTGTTGGTCCGCGTCGTGCGTCACGTGATTGAACGGGAGGAGGAAGCGCGTCGTGTCCTCGTCCGTGACGCGGGCTATATTATCGAGGACAAATTATGGCGCGCCTACGGAACGCTGCGGTACGCCCGCAGTCTGACCTTTGACGAGGCCATGAACTATCTGAGTGGCGTACGTTTGGCGGTGGGCCTGAAACTGATCACCGGGCTCAGTGTATACACTCTCAACAAGCTCCTGATCTTTGCCCAGTCCGCGCACCTTGCTCACCTCGAGCAGCGGACGTTGACGGAAAGCGAGACCAATCTGGCGCGCGCCAAATACGTGCGGCAGGTATTGGTGAGCGAAGGCGGCGGCGTCGAATGATCCGCTTCCCTACGACCCTGAGGGGACGATGAACGGCTACAACTTCACCGAGCGGGTGCGGAAGGTTCTCGCGATGGCACGCGAGGAAGCGGCACGTCTACATCACGAGTATGTGGGCACCGAGCATATCCTGCTCGGCCTGATCCGCGAGGGTGAGGGCGTTGCGGCGGCGGTGCTGCAAAACCTCAACGTGGATCTCGACGACGTTACCCAAAAGATCGAGGACACCGTCAAGAAGGGGAAAGCGGCACAGGCGACCGGACCTGACCTGCCGTATACCTCGCGCGCGAAGAAGGTGCTCGAACTCGCGATGGCGGAAGCCCGCGACCTCAATCACAGCTACGTCGGTACCGAACATCTGCTTCTCGGCCTCCTTCGCGAAGAGAAGGGGATCGCCGCGCAGGTGCTGACCGACGCGGGCGTCAATCTCGAGGCGGCGCGGGCGGAAACGCTGCGCCTCCTGGGCACGGAAATGCCGCAGGGTGGCCAAGCACCGCAGGCCGAAAAGGCCGGCAGCGTGCCGCCGTCGGCGGCGCCGGCGAAGGGCGATAAGAAGTCGAAAACGCCAGCGCTCGATCATTTCTGCCGAGACCTGACGCAGCTTGCTGCGGAAGGGCAGCTCGATCCCACGATCGGACGCGCGAAGGAAATCGAGCGGGTCATGGAAGTGCTGACGCGCCGGAAGAAGAACAACCCGGTGTTGATCGGCGAACCCGGTGTTGGCAAGACGGCGATCGTGGAAGGGCTCGCGCAACTCATCGCCAATGGCGACTGCCCGGATTCTCTCCGTGACAATCGTGTGCTCTCGCTCGACATGGCGGCCGTCATCGCCGGCACGAAGTACCGCGGTCAGTTCGAAGAGCGCCTCAAAGCGGTGATGAACGAGATCGCGCAGAACAAGCAGGTCATTCTGTTCATCGACGAGCTGCACACGCTGGTCGGGGCCGGGGCGGCGGAAGGGGCGATCGACGCCAGTAACATGCTGAAGCCTGCGCTCGCGCGCGGCGAACTGCAGTGCGTCGGTGCGTCCACGCTCAATGAGTATCGCAAGTACATCGAGAAGGACGGAGCCCTCGAGCGTCGCTTCCAGACGGTCGTGGTCGAGCCGCCCTCGATCGATGAGACCGTGCAAATCCTGCAGGGGCTGCGCAAGAAGTACGAAGACCACCACCGGGTGCACATCCCCGACGAGACGTTGCTCGCCGCAGCCAAGCTGTCGGAACGCTATATCACCGACCGCTTCCTGCCGGATAAGGCGATCGACGTGATCGACGAGGCGGGTGCGCGCGCCCGTCTGGCGGCGCAGGTTCCGCCGGCTGAAGTGGCGGAGCTCAAGGAGCAGCTGGAAGCGATCAACACCGAGAAGGAAGCCGCGGTTCGCGATCAGAATTTTGAGCGCGCGGCGTCGTTGCGCGACAACGAGCGCGACCTGCAGGCGCAGATCCGTCGCAAACAGGAAGACTGGGAACAGCGGCGTCAGTCGCATCGCCCCACGCTGGGCGAGGAAGAGATCGCGTTCATTGTGAGCCGTTGGACGGGTATTCCCGTTACGCGTCTGCAGGAAGCGGAAACATCGCGTCTGCTCCGGATGGAAGACGAGCTACACCAGTCGGTGGTCGGTCAGGATGAGGCCATCAAGGCCCTCGCCCGCTCAATCCGCCGTAGCCGCGCTGGCCTGAAGGATCCGCGTCGTCCGATCGGTTCGTTCATCTTCTCTGGGCCCACGGGCGTTGGCAAGACCGAGCTGGCGCGTTCGCTGGCCAAGTTCCTGTTTGCCGACACGTCCGCCCTGATCCGCGTCGATATGAGCGAGTACATGGAGAAGTTCTCCGTGTCGCGGCTTATCGGCGCGCCACCGGGGTACGTGGGCTACGAAGACTCGGGCACCCTCACAAAGGCGGTCCGTCGTAAGCCGTACTCGGTCGTCCTGTTGGACGAAATCGAGAAGGCGCACCCGGACGTGTTCAACATCCTGCTGCAGGTGCTCGACGAGGGGCATCTCACGGACAATTACGGCCGAGTCATCGACTTCAAGAACACGGTCGTCATCATGACGTCGAACGTGGGCGCGAAAGACATCACTCGGGGGAAGTCGCTGGGCTTTGCCGGCAACGATGCGCGCGGGGATTTCGAGCGTATTTCGGAGAAGGTGAAGGAGGAGATGGGGCGCGTGTTCAACCCCGAGTTCCTGAATCGGCTCGACGACGTGATCGTCTTCCACCCGCTCGGGAAGGAGCACATCTCGAAGATCGTCTCGATCCTGTTCGCCGACGTGCAGAAGCGTCTGGGCGAGGAGGAGATCACCATCAAGCTGACCGACGCGGCGACCGAGTTCCTGGTCGACCACGGGCACGACGAGCATTACGGCGCTCGTCCGCTCAAGCGGGCGATTCAGCGGTACATCGAGGATCCGCTGTCGGAGAAGATTTTGCTGGGCGAATTTTCCAAGGGGGATGAGATCGAAGTGGCGGTCTCGACCACGGAGAAAGCGAAACTGGAGTTCCGCGTCCTGTCCCCTACACCTCAGGTGTAAGGCAGGATCAGCGGCGGCCGGACCCATGGGGTCCGGCCGCTAGCTGTTTCGGTGTATATTCAACTGCTATGCTGAAGAGCGTCCCCCAAAGAACGGCCCGGTTGGTGTTGGCCGGTATCGCCCTGTGTGCGTCTGCGGTAGCCCCTCGTGCGGCGGCCGCCCAAGACGTAACGGGGCGCTGTGCGTCCCCCGACTCCATCGCGATCCGTGGAAACACGCGAACGCCCGATGCGCGCATCCGAGGTGAAATGGGTCTGACGCCCGGGACGCCTCTCAATTTTCCGTCCATTCAGCGCTCCATGAAAGGGCTGTACGCGCTCAATCTGTTCGACGACGTCCAGTTGCTGTGCGATCTCGAGAGTGTGCCGGAAAAGGTGCTGACGGTCATTCAGGTACGGGAGCGCGCGATTCTTGGCGACATCAAGGTCGTGGGTCCGAAGAACGTCTCGGAACGGTCGGTGCGCGACAAGATCGACTTGCTGGTCGGACGCCCTATCGACCCCATGATGCTGGCGAAGGCGCGGGCCCGCATCGACTCGACGTACGAGGCGGCCGGGTACTATCTGGCGCAGGTACGGATCGATTCCGTGATGATGGATGACGAGCGCATCGGCATCACGTACACGGTCGATGAGGGTCGCCGCTTGGCGATCGCGGGTATCGACATCGTGGGAAATACATCGGTGAAGGAAAAGCAGGTCGTGTCGGCGATGAAGACCAAACCCGAGGGGTTCTGGTGGTTTCGCAAGGGCGAGTTTGACGAAGACAAGTATGTCGGGGATCTGGGCGAGCGCATCCCGGCGCTCTTTTCGCGACTCGGGCACGTCGATATGCGCATTGCGAAAGACACGCTGATCGTCGATCGCGAACGTGGAAAGGGGCTGGTGCAGATCGGAATCGAGGAAGGGCCTCGCTACCGGATCGGCACGTTCGAGGTGGCGGGCAATCGCCGCTTTCCCACGGAAGATCTCAAGAAGTTCTACCCATTCGAAGGCAACGATCCTACCCTCACGCAGCGCGTAAAGGGCCTCATCAAGCGTGAGGCTGCTGCGCCCGAAGGTATCTTTGACCAGCACAAGTGGGACGACGCCATCGAGAAGGTGAATGGCGAGTATCGCAACAATGGCTACCTGTACGCGCGCATCAACCCCGTGCTGGAGCGCAAGCTCGAGGG
>CAIUOO010000453.1 GCA_903900795.1 uncultured Gemmatimonadota bacterium
ACCGCGCTCGGTGACGCCGTGGTGCTGTCGGCGAGTGATATGAAGCGGTCGGTGGCGCGGCGGGCGTAGGCGGGCTCTGACAACTGCAACTCCCTAGGAAGCAGGGGGGAGGGTATCAGGAAAGAGGATGCAGGAGGTGGGTGGTCCACCTGCTTCCTGCCCCCTGATACCCTCCCCCCTGCTTCCTAGGGAGTTTGCAGTTCCCTCAACAATGAAAAGGGCGCTCACCATCACGGTGAGCGCCCCTCTCCCTTATCCGAAAACCAGCCTCACGCCTTCTTTCTGTCCTGCAGCCACGTCATCGGGATCATGAACAGCGGAGACAGGAAGAGTCCGAGCAGAATGTTGATCCAGATGAGCGCCATGTAATAGGCGGTCATCCCCAACGAGGCCCAGATGGTTCCCAGCGTTCCGTGTGATTCCACTGTCAGTCTCCGGAGTCGATTGATGCCGGCCGCACCGCTGCGAGCGACCGCGTACCACGGAAAAGAGTAAACAACACGGCCGCCGGAAGGTAGGGGTGGTTGACGCATCGAGACCGGAGAGCGATCAGTCCAGCATGTCCGAATTGCCGAACTTTCCGTCTGAGGCGCTGCTGCAGGCGTCACTCGAGGTGGCCCTGGCGCCTGTCGTCGGACCGGTGATCTTGGCGGTGTCCGGGGGGCGGGACTCCATGGTGCTCCTGCAGGCCATGGCGCGGTGGGCTCCCGAGCGCATCGCGGCGGTGGCCACCTTCGACCATGGCACCGGCCAACACGCCACGGACGCCGCCTCGCTGGTGGCCGCGGAGTCACGCCGGTTGGGGCTCACCGTGGTGCGCGAGCGGTCGCGCACGCCAGGGCAGAGTGAAGCGGCGTGGCGGGCCGCACGCTGGGACTTCCTCGGTCGGATCGGTCGCGCCTACAAGGCGCCCGTAGCCACCGCGCATACGCGCGATGATCAGCTCGAAACGGTCGTGATGCGTCTCCTGCGTGGGGCGGGCGCCCGCGGGCTGGCCGCCCTGGCCGCGCCGTCGAGCGTGGTGCGCCCGTGGCTCGGGGTGTCGCGGGCCGAACTCGCGCGCTGGGCGGTGCTGGAGCAGGTGGCGTATCTCGAGGATCCCATGAACGTCTCGCGCGCCTTTCTGCGCGGGCGCGTACGCCACGAACTGCTTCCGGCGCTCGAGACGGCCACCCCCGGGTTCTCGAACCAGATCCTCGCGATGGCCGAGCAGGCGGCCAGCTGGCGACGCGACGTGGAGCGGCATGTCGAGGCCCTCGGCGTCGCGGTCGCGCCGACCGGCGCGGCGACCGGTGTGCGCGCGTCCTGTCCCGTGGCGGCACTCGAAGCCACCACGCGCGAGGGGCGGGCAGTGCTCTGGCCCGCCATCTGCGCCCGTGCCGGTGTGACGCTGGACGCCAAGGGAACTCGTGAGCTCGTGAAGTTTACGACGACGAGTCGATGTGGGTCGAGGGTTCTCGTGTCCGGTGGTTCGGTCGTGTTGCGACGGCGTGCCGCCTTCGGAGAAGCCCCCGGCGAACGGTTCGAAGTGCGGCGGGCCGTTCCGGAGCGGTCGGTCCACGGTGTCCGCCTGTGGTCGGGAGGCTCGGAGGCTTTGCCATTACGGTTCGGGCGGTTTCGGTGGCGCCGGCTCCTCACGGCGCCGTCGTCGGGACGTCTCGACGATCAGGACCTGTGGACCATGGGGCTTCCCCGTGGCGAGCCGGTCACGCTGCGCGTCTGGACCGCGGGAGATCGCATTCGAAGCGCTGGTGCCCCAGCAGGGCGGCGCGTAACGCGGTACTTTTCGGAAGCACATGTACCAGCGCTGGACCGGTCGTCGTGGCCGGTCGTGCTCGTGGACAACGAGCTGGCGTGGGTTCCTGGGGTTTGCCGTGCTCTCGCGGCACCGTCTCGGCCCGGTCGGCCGGCGTTGATCTGGTACCGGTGTGAGCCCGAGTTTGACTGAGCAAAGCCAACCCATCGCGGAAGACCCCCGCCTCGACGGCCGTGCCGTCCGGCGCATCGTGTACGACGCCGAGACCATCGACGCGCGCGTGCAGGAGTTGGGCGCGGATATCACGGCGGCCTATCCCGATGGCGATCTGCTCGTCCTTGGCCTGCTCAAGGGCAGCTTTATCTTTCTCAGCGATCTCGTGCGGCACATTGCACGCCCCTTGCAAGTGGATTTCCTCGTGGCGTCGTCGTACGGCGATGCGATGGAATCGAGTGGTGTCGTTCGTCTGCTCTACGATCCGGAAACGGAACTGGAGGGCAAACACATTCTGTTAGTTGAAGACATCGTGGATTCCGGCCGCACGCTCAATCGGCTCATCGAGCTGTTGGGCGACCGGAAGCCGCGTTCGCTCGAAATCTGCGCGTTGCTGCACAAGCACATCGCGACGGAGCTTCATCATCCCACGCGGTTCATCGGGTTCGATGCGCCGCACGAATTTCTGGTTGGCTACGGGCTAGACCATGCCGAGAATTTTCGGCACCTCCCGTATGTCGCCAGCCTGCAGTAAGGCGGTCACCCTATGGCACCAAACATGACGCCCTCGCCAAAGAAGTCGTTCAATTGGGGACGCTTCTCCAAAACGCTGTCGTTCTGGATCCTCGTGATCCTCATTCCGGTCGCGTTCCTGACCTATGGAAACGGTCGCGAATCGCAGGCGCCGGAAGTCAATTATTCGTTTTACCGCCAGCAGCTCGAAAGCGGTAACATCAAAGCGGCCACCTTCCAGACCGACAACGTGCTGGCCGGGCAGTTCAGCCAGCCCGTGCGCATCGGCAACCTCCAGGCGAAGAAGTTCGTCCTGCGCTTGGTGCCCGGAGCGGCGGAGAAGGAGCAGACGCGCCTGTTCGAACGCGGCGTCATTACCAACGCCACCGAGCCCCGCGCCAACTTCGGCAGCCTGCTCGTTACCGCGCTGCCGTACGTGCTGCTCATCGGTTTCTGGATCTTCCTGTTCCGCCAGATGCAGTCCGGCGGCAACAAGGCGTTCTCGTTCGGTAAAAGCAAGGCAAAGCTGCTCAGCGGTGACACGCCGAAGATCACCTTTGCCGATGTGGCCGGCGCCGACGAAGCGAAAGTCGAGCTGCAGGAAATCATCGAATTCCTGAAAGACCCACAGAAGTTCACCAAGCTTGGTGGCCGTTTGCCGAAGGGTGCGCTGTTGGTTGGTCCGCCGGGGACCGGCAAGACGTTGCTCGCCAAGGCGGTGGCCGGTGAAGCCGGACGCCCGTTCTTCTCGATGTCGGGCTCCGACTTCGTGGAAATGTTCGTCGGCGTCGGCGCGTCGCGCGTGCGCGATCTGTTTGAGCAGGGGAAGGCACACGCCCCGTGCATCATCTTCATCGACGAAATCGATGCCGTCGGCCGTCATCGCGGATCGGGCATGGGTGGTGGGCACGACGAGCGCGAGCAGACGCTCAATCAGCTGCTCGTCGAAATGGATGGTTTCGAATCGAACGACGGCGTGATCCTGATCGCCGCCACGAACCGCCCTGACGTGCTCGATCCCGCGTTGCTGCGCCCGGGCCGCTTCGACCGCCAGATCGTGGTCGATGCGCCGGATCTCCGCGGCCGTGAAGGCATTCTCAAGGTCCATCTGCGCAACAAGCCGCAGGCCGACGACGTGAGCGTGCACTCGCTGGCGCGTGGCACCCCGGGAATGGCCGGTGCCGACCTCGCGAATCTCGTGAACGAAGGCGCGTTGCTCGCGGCCCGGAAGGGGCACGACAAGATCTACATGAGCGATCTCGAGGAAGCGAAAGATCGCGTCATGCTGGGAGCTGAGCGCAAGTCGCTGGTCATGAAGGACGACGAGCGTCGTCTGACGGCCTTCCACGAGGCCGGACATGCCGTGTGTGCCATGATGGTCTACGGCAACGATCCGTTGCACAAGGTCACCATCGTGCCGCGTGGCCGTGCGCTTGGTATCGCCTTCACGCTCCCCGAGGATGACCGCGTATCGGTGACCCGCGAGCAGCTCGAGGCGAAGCTCGTCATGGCGTACGGCGGGCGGGCGGCCGAGGAAATCGTGTTTGGGCACAACCGCGTCACCACGGGGGCGGCCAGCGACATCCAACAGGCGACCAGCATTGCCCGTCGGTACGTCACGCAGTGGGGACTCTCCGACACCATCGGGCCGATCTTGGTTGGTGACGTCGAGCAGGAGCTCTTCCTCGGGCGTGACATTCAGACGCGCCGTGAAGTGTCCGAGCAGACGGCGCAGCTGGTCGATTCCGAAGTGAAGCGCGTGGCGTTCGAGGCGCATGCCCGGGCGGTCGCCGTGCTCACCGAGCATCGCGCGCTGCTCGACATCGTTGCCACCCAGTTGCTCGAACGTGAGACGCTCACGCGCGACGATATCCTGCTGCTCAAGGCCGGCAAGGAATTGCCGCCGCGCCTGCCGCCCGATATGCCGATGACCACGCCGCCGCTGGCCACGCCAGCGGCACCGGTCGCCCGCCCGATCCTGCCGCCGTTGCTCGGCGGTCCGGAAGTCGCTCCTGCGTAATCGTTCGCGGCACCGCTGCGCGAGGCCGGCGTGACGGAGCTCAGCAACGGGCAGGCGATGCAGTTCGCGACGCAGTTCACGACGCAGTTCACATGGCGCGACGGCCTCGAAATCGGGGTCGTCGCGCTGGTGTTCTACCGTGTCCTGCTGCTCATTCACGGCACGCGCGCGCTCCAGATTTTGGGCGGGGTGGCCGTGCTGGTGGCGGCGTACACCATCGCGTCGTTGCTGCAGCTAACCATGATCACCTACCTCCTCGGGTTGGTGTTCACGTATGGCGCATTCGCGTTGCTCATCATCTTCCAGCCCGAGCTGCGCGCGGCGCTGGCGCACATCGGGCAGACGCCCGTGACCCGGCTCTTCAAACGCGTCGAGCAGGGACCGGTGGAAGACGAGATCGCGGACGCAGTGGAACGCCTGTCCCGCTCGGGCGTTGGCGCGATCATCGCCATCGAACGGGATGTGCCCCTCTCGGATTTCATCGACAGCGGGTCGTCGCTGCAGGCCAAAGTCTCGGCCGATCTCCTCACCACGATCTTCACGCCCTATTCGCCGCTGCACGACGGCGCCGTGATCATTCGCGGTGACTCCATCGTGGGCGCCGGGTGTATTCTGCCGTTGTCGCAGGGGGCGGTGGCCAATCGTTCACTCGGTACTCGCCATCGGGCGGCGCTGGGATTGGCCGAGGAGACCGACGCCATCGTGATCGTGGTGTCGGAGGAAACCGCCGTGGTCTCCGTGGCGCGCAACGGCGCGCTGCAGGTGCGCCTCTCGCCGGTGCAAGTGCGTGATCTGCTGGCTGGCCGACCGGTGAAATTCGCGGAATGACCTCCTCAACGTTGCGTTCGCGCCTGCAACTGCCGCGATCGGTCATCGCCCCGGTGTTGGCGATGGTCGTGCTCTTCTCGGCGTACCTGGCCACGGCGGCGCCCGACCTCACCTTCTGGGATGCCACCGAGCTCGTGACCGCCGCGCGCACGCTCGGCATTCCGCATCCGCCCGGCACGCCGCTCTGGGTGCTCATCGCGCGCGTCGTGTCGAATGCGTTTGTGAACACGGGACCGGCACGGGCCGTGACCATGGTCTCGGTGCTGGCGAGCGCGGTGGTGGGCGGCGTTGGCGCCTCGCTACTGCAGCGATGGGTCGGTTCGCGCGCGGCGGTCGTGGGCGCTGTGATCGCCGGCACCATGACCACGGTGTGGAGCAATGCCACGGAAACCGAAGTCTACGCGGTGTCGCTACTCTTCTCGGCGCTCATGCTGGCCGTCGGCGAGTTCGCCGGGCGTCCGGGGGTCTCCGATCCGGCACGTCGTCGGGCGCGCGCGTTGATCGCCTTCGTCGCCGCCCTCGCGATACCACTGCATTTGAGCGTGCTGGTGGCGTTGCCGGCGGCGCTGGTATTCGCCTGGGCGGGCCCGCGTGTTCGTGTGATCGACGTGATCGGCTGGGTGGCGCTGGCGCTGCTCGCGGTGTCGGCGGTCGCGGTGCTGCCCCTGATGTCTGCGGCGGGGCCGGAACTCGCGTCGGGCCACCCCGACTCGCTGCGGGCGCTCGTGGCGGTGCTACGGCGCGAGCAATATCAGGTAGTGGGCCTGCTGCCGCGCATGGCGCCGCTCTGGCTGCAGCTGGCGAACATCTTCGAATGGGCTGATTGGCAGGTGGCGTTCGGCGTGCATCCGTTTCCCACACCGTCCGTGCCGCGCACCCTGCTCACACTCTCGTTCGCGTGGCTGGCCGCCCTGGGGCTGCGCACGGTGTGGCGGCACGAGGCACGGGTGGGGCGCGCCATGCTGGTGCTCCTGATTTCAGGCACGCTGGGCGTGGCGTTCTGGCTCAACCTGCGCGCCGGTCCGACCTTCGGCGGCCGTTTCATTGCGGCGGGCGCGGTGCATGAGGCGCGTGAGCGCGACTACTTCTTCATGCTCGGTTTTTGGAGCTGGGGATTACTGGCTGGTGCCGGACTCGCCGCGATCTCGGCGGCGTTAGCCAAACGCCTGCCGGCGCCGATCGCCGCGCTCCCGTTGCTCATCGGTGCCGTGCCGCTGGTGGCCAACAACGCCGTGATGGATCGTACGCGTGAACCGATCGCCATGATGCCGCGCACCTACGCGCGGCTGCTGCTCGATGCCGTGCCGCAGCGGGGCGTGCTGCTCGCGGGGGGCGACAACGACACCTTTCCGCTCTGGTACCTGCAGCAGGTGGAGGACTATCGGTCGGACGTGACCGTCGTCACCGTCCCGTTGCTGGGTGCCACGTGGTATCGGGAAGCCCTCGCTGCACGGCGACTGCTCCCCTCGGAATCGATACGGAGCTGGCTTGGGCTGGAGGCCACGTTGCGGTCGGTCATGATCCACGCGACCGACGATGGACGCGAGGTGCGCGTGAGCACCTTGCTGGCCCACGCCGATCGCAACCGGGTGGACCGGACGCAGGGCTGGGCGTTGCAGGGGCTGGTGTATGCGCCGTCCGCGACCACCGCACCTGGCGCGATCACGCTCGACGCCGCCGCGTTGGCGCGGGCGCGGGAGCAGCTACCCCGCTCGGTGCTCGCGCCGCTTCCGGCCGGCGCGGATCCGGCCGTGACTCAGATGCAGGCACTGTTGCGCTGTACGCAAGTGCGGCGTATTGACGACCCATTACTTGTGTCGTCGTGCAATGCTGCCTAACCTTATGTGCTATGCCAATTTCGGACCATGTCGCAACGGTGGTGGCGGAGGTTCGTGAGCGCATCGCCGCGGCACGCGAACGGGGAGGGCACGGGCAGGACGTCACCCTGATCGCCGTCACGAAAACCCACGGCCCGGACGCCGTCATGGCGGCGTGGCACGCTGGCGTCCGCGATGTGGGCGAGAACAAAGTGCAGGAAGCCGAATCGAAGATGGCGCAGGTGACGGTGCCGGTCCGCTGGCATCTGGTTGGTCACCTTCAGCGCAATAAGGCGAAAAACGCCGCCCGGTTCGACCTTGTGCACAGTCTCGATAGCGAACGGCTTGCCGTGGCGCTCAACGACGCGGCTGGCGAGGCGCAGCGGGTGCTCGAGGTGCTGGTGCAGGTCAACGTGAGCGGCGAAGGCACCAAGAGTGGCTTCGCGCTGCACGAACTACCAGCCGTCACGGAGCGCCTCCATGCCTGCCATCATCTGCAGGTCCGGGGCGTCATGACCATGGCGCCATTCGATGCCGACGAGTCGGTGTTGCGCGCCGTATTCCGCGGCGCGCGGGACGCGCGAACGCAGTTACAGGGGGCTGGGTTCGGGGCCGAGTGGTTGAGCATGGGCATGTCGGGCGACTACGAGGTCGCCGTCGAAGAAGGCGCAACGCATGTACGGCTGGGCACAGTGCTGTTCGGCAGTCGGACCTGATTCATCCGGGAATTCGCATGGCGGACGACGGCTCTCAAGGCTTCCATCTCACCGCGCTCGACGCGCGGCGCTTCGATTTGCACGCCCGTGAGCGCATCGACGCGTGTGCGCAGACGGTTCGCGCGCGGTTCCCGCGTCCGATCGATGTCGCGATTATCCTTGGCACCGGCCTCGGCGGCCTTGCCAACGAGATGGCGGTCGAGCAGACCATCGAATACACCGATCTGCCCAACTTCCCGCTCTCCACGGTCGAATCGCACAAGGGCCGCCTGCTGTGCGGCACCTTGGGCGGTAAGACCGTGGTGGCCATGCAGGGGCGCTTTCACCGCTACGAAGGCTACTCGCTGCAGCAGGTCACGTTCCCGGTACGCGTGCTTCGCGCGCTCGGCGCCGATACGCTGATCGTGAGCAACGCGTGCGGCGGGATGCATCCGTTGTGGGCGGCGGGAGATCTGATGGTGATCTCCGATCACATCAATCTGCTCGGCGACAATCCGCTCATCGGCCCCAACGACGACACCCTCGGGGCGCGCTTTCCCGACATGTCGGAGCCCTACGATCCGGCCCTGCGCGCGCTCGCGCGCGCGGTGGCGTTGCAGCACGGCATCACGTTGCGCGAAGGCGTGTACGTGGCGGTGCAGGGGCCGAATCTCGAAACGCGCGCCGAGTATCGCTTCCTGCGCGGCATCGGCGCCGATGTCGTGGGGATGAGCACGGTGCCGGAAGTGATCGTGGCGCTGCACGGCGGCATGCGCGTGCTGGGGCTGTCCATCATTACCGACCAGTGTCTGCCCGATGCGCTCGAACCGGCCAGTCTCGCCCAGATTGTGGGCGTGGCCCGCTCCGCCGAACCCAAGCTGGCCGCCGTGGTGACGGGCGTCATCGCCCGGTTGTGATCACGACGGCCCGCTGGTTCTCCGTCTGCCTGAACGCCCCGAATTACCCGCTCTCATGACTGCACCGCAGGACTCCGTGACGTATCCGCTTCTCCCCGACTCGGGCGCCGACGCCTTCGAGCTGGCACTGCTGGGCCGCTGGGAGGCCGAGCGGCTGTTCGAGCAGGCGCAGGCCGCGCGGGCCGGCGCCACGCCGTTCGTGTTCTATGAGGGACCGCCCACGGCCAACGGACGCCCGGGCATTCACCACGTCTTCTCGCGCACCATCAAGGACCTCTTCTGCCGCCACCGCGCGATGCAGGGGTATTTCGTGCCGCGCAAGGCCGGGTGGGATACGCACGGTCTGCCCGTCGAGATCGAAGTCGAGAAGGAGCTGCAGCGTGAAGAAGCCGCGCGGCAGGGCGTCGACCCGTCGGAGATCGCGAAGCTGGGCGGCAAGCAGCTGATCGAACAGACCGGTGTGGCGGAGTTCAACCGGCGCTGCCGCGAGAGCGTGTTCAAGTACCGCGGCGATTGGGAGAAGCTGTCGCAGCGCACCGCGTATTGGCTCGACTACAACGATCCCTACGTCACCTACTCGCACAACTTCGTGGAGTCGGTGTGGTGGGCGTTGCGCACGCTGCACGAGAAGTCGTTGTTGGTGCGCGGCCACAAGATCCTGCCGTATTGCGCACGCTGTGGCACCGCGCTCTCCAGCCACGAAGTGGCGCAGGGCTACGATGACGTGGAGGATCCGAGCGTGTACGTGGCGCTCGATCTGCTCGACGAACAGGGCAACGCCCCGGCGCAGCGCCGTCGCATTCTGGTGTGGACGACCACGCCGTGGACGCTGGTGTCGAACACCGCGCTCGCCGTGCATCCCACGCTCGTGTACGTGGAGCTGCGCAAGAAGACGGGCGCCGAGTGGACGATCATCCTGGCGGAGGCGCGCGTGCCGGGGGTGCTCGGTGCCGACTGGGCCGATCGTTGGGACGTGACCGGGCAGATGACCGGGGCGGAGCTCTCGGGCAAGCGGTATCGACGTCCGCTGGACTGGGTGCCGTACCCCGAAGAAGGACGCCACGAAGTCATCGTGACGGAAGACTTTGTGAGCGCGGACGACGGCAGCGGTGTCGTGCACATGGCGCCGGCGTTCGGTGCCGACGACTACGCGGCCGGACAGCGACATGGCCTCGCCTTCCTGCAGCCGGTCACGGCGCGCGGCGAGTTTACCGACGACGTGCCGGAAGCGGGCGGCGTGTTCGTGAAGAAGGCCGACGCGCGCATTATCGAGGTGCTGCGCGAGCGTGATGTGTTGTGGAAGGCCACCACGTTCACGCACTCGTATCCACACTGCTGGCGCTGCGGCACACCGCTGTTGTACTACGCCCGCGGTTCGTGGTTTGTGCGCACCACGGCGGTGCGTGAGAGCCTGATGGCGCGCAACGCGGCCGTGGATTGGCATCCCAGCGAAGTCGGCACCGGCCGCTTCGGCGAGTGGCTGGCCAACAACGTGGATTGGGCGATCTCGCGGGACCGCTACTGGGGGACGCCGCTGCCGGTGTGGGTCAACGACGAAGACGCCACCGAAATCGACGTGATCGGTAGCTACGCCGATCTGGCCGCGCGCATCGGTCGGCCGCTGCCCGACGATTTCGATCCGCACAAGCCGCAC
>CAIUOO010000454.1 GCA_903900795.1 uncultured Gemmatimonadota bacterium
AGTCCGCGCGTCGGATTCTCGTGGACGGTAGGACAGGCTGATCAAATGGCGCTCCTGCCGGGGATGATCCGCGCGCCACGCGCCGTCATTCGCGGTGGTGTCGGCGTCTTTCAGAACACCCCAGGCGTCCAGCTCATCTCGAACGCCATCGACAACACGGGTCTTCCCTCGGCGCTGCAGCAGCTCACCTGTTTCGGGTCGGCGACACCGCGGCCGAATTGGTCGGCGTATTCGGTGGACGAAGCGAACATCCCACGTGCCTGCGCCGACGGCACCAGCGGTACGGTCTTCGCCAACAGCTCGCCCAACATCACGCTGTTCGTCCCCGACTACCTCGCGCAGCGCTCCATTCGCGGCAACCTGCAGTGGGCCGGCGCCGTCCTCAAGAACCGTTTCATGTTCTCGGTTGACGGCACCTTCTCGCGCAATCAGCGCCAGCAGGGCGGTATCGATCTCAACTTCCCGGGTATACAGCGGTTCACACTGGCCAACGAACTCGGCCGACCCGTCTTTGTCACCCCCGCCGCGATCGTACCGACCACGGGTCAGGTGGCGTGGCGTCAGTCGCGCGTTGCCGACGCGTTCGGACGCGTGACCGGGCAGACGTCCACGCTCGAGTCGGAAAGCAAGCAGATCAACATGAGCTTGCGCCCGGCGGTGTTCAACTCGCACTACAACTGGAGCTTGGCGTACGTGCTGGCCGATGTGCGCGAGCAGTACCTTGGCTTCAATAGCACGGTCGGCTCACCGACCGGTACGGAATGGTCGAAGAGCGCGTTCTTCTCTCGGCATCAGATCCAGTATTCGTTCAGCTACAACGCGTGGGATGCGGTGCGCATCTCGTGGAACGGTAACTTCCGCTCGGGCATCAACTACACGCCCACGATCAACCAGGACGTGAACGGCGACAGCTACGGTAACGACCGTGCGTTCATCTACGATCCGGCCACGGTCACCGATCCGGCGCTCAAGGCCGGCCTCGAGAACCTGCTCGCCACCGGTACGCGTGAAGCGGTGTCCTGTCTGCGCAGCCAGATCGGCCAGTTCGCTGCCCGCAATTCCTGCACGAGCCCGTGGACGATGCAGGGCAACCTGAACATCTCGTTCAACTCGCTCAAGATCGGATTGCCGCAGCGCGCGAACCTGAATTTGCAAATCGCCAATCCGCTCAATGGTCTCGATCGTCTCATCAACGGCGAAGCGGGGCTGAAGGGGTGGGGCGCCAATCCGAGCCCGAGCGGCCAGCTGCTCTTCGTGCGTGGGTTCGACGTTGCCTCGAACAGTTTCAAGTATGAAGTGAACGAGCGGTTCGGTTCCACACGTCCGGCGCAGACCACGCTCCGCTCCACCCCGATGTCGATTACCATGACGATGAGCATCGACGTCGGCCCGACACGCGAACAGCAGCAGCTGTTGCAGCAGCTCGACCGTGGTCGCTCGCGCGCCGGCAACAAGCCGTCGTTGCAGCAGCTCCGCGGTACCGCGACCTCCGGCATCATTAACCCGATGCAGCAGCTGCTCCAGCAATCGGACACGCTCAAGCTCACGCGGAAGCAGGCGGACAGCCTCGCCACGCTCAACCGCTACTTCGTGCTCCGCTCTGACAGCATCTGGAACCCGGTCACCACGTTCCTGTCCCAGCTGCCCGACAAGTACAGTCACGACGACGCATACGCCCGCTACCGGGACGCCCGTGAACAGACGGTCGACATGCTCATCAAGTTCGCCCCGGGCATCAAGAGCCTGTTGACGCCCGCACAGATCCGGATTCTCCCCGCGTCGCTGATCAGCTTCCTCGACAAGCGCACCCTGCAGGGATTGCGATCGGGAACGGCGGGCGGGAATCAGTTCGGTGGTGGCATGGGTGGCATGGGTCGTGGCGGTGGCCGATGAGGCGACTGATCATGACTGACCTGACGCATCGAAATTTCTCTCGACTACAGAGTGGTACTCGCATGAGCATCAGCATGAACATGTCGCGCACGAAGTCGGCGGCGTGGGCGATGGTTGGTGTGTCGATCCTGGCCGCCACCGCATCGACCGCGTCGGCGCAGGTGTCGCCGGAGACGCCCTCCACCGCCACGGTGCCCGTGCGTGACGTCACGGCGCCGCTGGCCAAGGCCACGCGTCCGATCGGCGGCGCGAACATGCTCCGCGCGCTCCCCGATGGCTCGATCTTCATCAACGACGTGCAGCGCAGGCAGTTGCTGCGTTTCGACGCCACGTTGCAGAACGTGGTGGTGGTGGCTGACACCGCGCCGGGCGCCCTGATGCCGTACGGTCAGCGCCCGATCGGCTTGTTGCCGTACCTCGGCGATTCGTCGATCGTGGTCGATCCGGCGACGCTGTCGATGGTGGTGCTGAACAAGGACGGCAAGACGGTACGCGTGATGGCATCGCCGCGCACGAACGATGTGAACACGCTCTCCAACATGAACCTCGGGTCGCATGCCTTCGATCAGAGGGGGCGCCTGTACTATCGGCAGGGCAACGCCGCCGGCGGACCTGGCGGCGGCGCGGCGGCGATGATGTTCGGCAGCGGTAACGATCGCGGCGGCGGTAACGATCGCGGCGGCGGTAACGATCGCGGCGGCGGGGGACGTGGTGGTCAGCCGGGCGGCCAGGGTGGCAATACGCCGCAGGGTCGCGGCGCCGCTCAGCCGGCGCGTCCCACGGCTGGAGACGATCCCGCGTTTCGGGCCGGTGCTCAGGGCGGCGGTCAGCCGTTCGGTGGCCCCGGCGGTCGCGGTTTCAACCCGGCAAGTCAGCCAGACTCGGTGCCCATCGTGCGCGTGGACTTCGACACGCGGAAGGCGGACACGGTCGCGTACGTGAAGGTGCCCAAGAACGAAACGCAGATGACGCGTGGAGAAGACGGCAGCACCAAGATCTCGATCAAGATCAATCCGCTGCCGCAGGCCGATGACTGGGCGCTGCTGAATGACGGCACGGTGGCGATCATGCGCGTGCTCGACTTCCATGTGGACTACTACCGTCCCGATGGTTCGCAGCTGTCGTCGGACAAGCTGCCGTTCGACTGGAAGCGGATCACCGACGACGACAAGGCGAAGCTCGTCGATTCGCTGCAGACGCTCGCCAAAGCCGCCTCGGAACGCGCGGGCGGTAGTGGCGGCGGTGGCTTCCGTATGTCCTTCGAGCCGGTCGCGGCCGAGAAGCTCCCCGACTATTACCCGCCCATCAAGGCGGGGACGACGCTGGCGGACTTCGACGGCAACTTGTGGGTACTGCCGGCCACGTCCAACCTCTCGGCGCAGCTCGCCGCGCAGTTCATGGGCGGTATGGG
>CAIUOO010000455.1 GCA_903900795.1 uncultured Gemmatimonadota bacterium
CACGTGGAAAGGCGCCGAGAAAACGGTCACCGATGTGGTGTTCGATACCGACGAATGCCCGCGTGGCGAGACCACGCTGGAAGGGCTCGCCAAGCTGCGCCCCGCCTTCTCACCCACGGGGACCGTCACGGCCGGCAATGCCAGCCCGTACTCCGACGGCGCGGCCGCGGTGCTCGTCATGAGCGCGGCCAAGGCGAAGGAGCTCGGTCTCACCCCGTTGGCGCGCTTCGTGAGCTTCGCGGTGGCTGGCGTCGATCCCGACATCATGGGCGTCGGCCCCATCAAGGCCGTACCGAAAGCGCTCGCGCGCGCCGGACTCACACTCGCCGATCTCAAGCTCATCGAGTTCAACGAAGCCTTCTCAGCGCAGGCGCTGGCCGTGATCAAGGAGCTCGGAATGGACACGAGCATCATCAACGTGAACGGCGGCGCCATCGCTTTGGGCCATCCCCTCGGCGCCACCGGGGCCAAGCTCACCACCCAGCTCGTGCATGAACTCCGGCAACGCGGTGGTGGGTACGGCATGGTGACGATGTGCATCGGCGGCGGCATGGGCGCCGCCGGGATTTTCGAGGTCTACGCTTAGGAGAATCCATGGCCCATGGCCACGCGCCATGGGCTTGAACGCGCGTTACACCCTTCCCCGCTCCGCCGCCTGCTGCGCCGCGACACCGAGCGCTTTCACCACCGCTCCCAACACGGCAAAGCGGGGGTCACTCGTCAGCCCTTGCACATGCCGTGCATAGATCTGCTGCGCGATCACCGCCACCTTGAACAGGCCGAACGCGTAGTAGAACGGCGCATCGCTCACATCGACACCACGGTACGCGCCGTATGCCTGCACCAGTTCGGCGCGGGTCATGTTGCCGGGCAGCGCCGTGATGCCAAGCCCCAGTGCGCGAAAGATCGGCGCGTCGCCCGCTTCGACCCAGTAGGCGAGACTGGTGCCGAGGTCCATGAGCGGATCGCCGATCGTCGCCATCTCCCAGTCGAGAATCGCGCGCACACGCGACAGGTCGGGCTCAAGCACGAGGTTGTCGAGCTTGAAATCATTGTGAACGAGCGTCGTGCCGCGATCCGGTGGACGGTGCGCGTCGAGCCACGCGGCGGCCCAGTCGAGCGCGGGTACCGCGTCGGTGCGTGACGCGAGCCATCGCTTCGTCCATCCCTGCACTTGGCGCGCCACGTAACCATCCGGGCGCCCCAACGACGCGAGCGGTTCCACCGACACATCGACCGCATGCAACTGCGCGAGCGTCTGCACGAACGTCCGTGACAGCGCCGCGAGGGTTCCTGTCATCGCGGCCGCGTCTCCCGTGAACAACGCGGGGAGCGATCCGCGCAGGATCACGCCGTTCACATGCTCCATGAGATAGAACGGCGCACCGATCACGGCGGCGTCATCGCATCGGGCCAGCGGCTTGGGCACCGGAACGCCCCGCGCATTCAGGGCCGTCAGGATCCCGTGCTCACGACCCATGTCGTGCGCGATCCCCGCTTTCACTCCACGCGGTGGGCGACGAAGCACGATGGCCTGCTGTCCGTGCGCATGCTCGACGGTCACGCGGTACGTGAGATTCGAAAACCCGGCGGGGAACTGCCGGATGAGCAGGCGAGCGCCCGCCGGCACCAGCTCCGGTCGCGCCTGCGCGAGCCACGCCAGCAGCGCGTCGGCATCCACCTGTTCGCCCTCGCGCAGCGCGACCGTGCCGTCACTCATGCGCGATCAGTCACGCGTCTCACGTGACGGAAGGTAGGGTTTGAGCGCACGCCGGGCGATCACCGTGCGATGCACTTCGTCGGCCCCGTCATAAATGCGGGCCGCCCGCTCGTGCCGATACCACCAGGCCAGCGGCGTATCGTCGGTCATCCCCAACGCGCCG
>CAIUOO010000456.1 GCA_903900795.1 uncultured Gemmatimonadota bacterium
CCTTCGAAGGCGGCGTTGATGGTGGCCGACGTCATGTCGTCGAGACCGATCACCAGGACGGCGACGGCACCGGCGCGACGGGCACGGGTGTCGCGGGCACCTGCCGCCACCGCAGGGGCTGCTGGACGGGCCGGGGCGGACGCGGCGGCCTTGTCCGCGGCGAGAATCGCGGTGACCCCGAACTTGTTGGGCACGTCGGCGCAGCTCACGAACGACGCGGGGCCGCGTACGCCACCCGACGCGCCCGCGCTCGGGGTGGCGAGGAACACCGCGACCTTGCCTTTGAAGGCCGCCGGGTCGAGCATGACCGCGGTGTCCCCCCACGTGCCAGCAAAGACGGCCGGCACGCCATTCAGCTCGGCGTTGCCACCGAAGCCGTTTTGCGCGGTCGGCGTGGTCGGAATCCAGTCGCGCTTGGCGGCCAACGCGGCACCACCGATGCGCAGCGACGAGGCGCTGCTATCGAACTGCGTGGGGCCGAAGGGGAGCGTCTGGAAGAAGCTCCCGCTGTCGCCGGCCGGTTTGAGGCCGAGGCGCTTGAACTCGCCAGCGATGTACTCGGTGCCCTTGAAGTTGCCCTTCTCGCCAATCCGCCGGCCCTGCATGGAGTCGTCGGCGAACTGGTAGAGCCGCGTGCGGAGATCGTTGGCCGTGATGGCCGATACGGTCGGGCGTGGGGCCCACGTGCGGGGACCCTCATCGGGCCACACGGGGCGTTGCGGACGTGCCACCTTGGTGGCGCTGGGGCGGTTCTGCGCGGGGAGCGCAACGGCGGCGCCGGCGAGCAGGGCTACGGCCGTTGCAGCAAGACGTGCGGGTCGAAACACGAGACGCATCCTTGGTCGGGTGAACCAGTGAGCCGGGCGCGAAGTGGGACGCCCTGCGATCCCCAACAATACGCCCCATATTGCTCTGGCGTTCATCTGATTCCCGCCGACCCTGGTGCCCTATGCGCGTTCGCTCCACTCGTTTCCTGCTCCCGGCCCTGCTGTGGGCCCTTCCTGCCGTCGTGTCCGCTCAGGCGGCGCCGCCCTTCTCGGCCGCTGATCTGGGGGCACTCCGCCTCCGGAACATCGGCCCCGCCTCGATGAGTGGCCGTGTGGTCGACATGGATGTGGTGGAGTCGAATCCGAGCACGTGGTACGTGGCCGGTGCGACCGGCGGCCTGTGGCGCACCGAGGACAATGGGGTGACCTGGAGCTCTACCTTCGACGCGCCGGTGCACTCGATCGGCGACGTGGCGGTGTTCCAGCCCAACCCGCAGATCATCTGGGTGGGCACCGGCGAGCGGGCCAGCCGCCAGAGCGTGGGCTGGGGCGACGGCGTGTACAAGAGCACCGACGGCGGCAAGACGTGGCAGAACATGGGACTTGCCACGAGCATGCACATCGGCCGCATTCAGCTGCACCCGAGTGACCCGAACATCGCGTACGTGGCCGCGCAGGGCTCCGTGTGGGGCGCCGGTGGCGACCGCGGGCTGTATCGCACCACCGATGGCGGCCGCACCTGGACGCGTACGCTGGCCGTGGACGACGAAACCGGCGCCACCGACGTGGCGATGGACTGGAACGATCCGAACGTGCTGTACGCCGCCACGTATCAGCGGCGACGCAGCGCCTATGGATTCGACGGCGGCGGCCCGGGGAGCGCTCTCTGGAAGAGCATCGACGCCGGCGCGACCTGGACCAAGCTCACCGGGCACGGATTGCCCGAGGGCGAGTACGGTCGCATCGGCATCGGCGTGTACCGCAAGAATCCGAAAATCCTCACGGTCAGCATCGAGCAGGGCGTGCGCTACAACGCCAGCACGGCGTACATCGTGCGCAAGGCGGGTGTGTATCGCAGTGAAGATGCGGGCGCCACGTGGACGTTCATGAGCGACTGGAATCCGCGGCCGATGTACGCCAGTCAGGTGATCATCGATCCCAACGACGACCAGCGCATCTACATGCTGAACGCGTATTCGTTCAGCGACAACGGCGGCAAGACGTTCACGGCGCCGCGCACGACCACGCACGGCGACGATCGCTTCGTGTGGGTGAATCCCGCCAACAGCCGGCACGTGGTGAAGCTCGACGACGGCGGCATCGGCATCAGCTACGATCGCGGCAACAAGTTCCTGTACGTCTCGTCGCTGCCGCTGTCGCAGTTCTATCGCGTGACGACCGACAACGCGGTGCCGTTCAACATCTACGGCGGTCTGCAGGACAACGGCTGCTGGATGGGCCCGAGCGCCAGCTGGACCACCAACGGCGTGCTGAACGATCACTTCTCGCGCTTGTGCGGCGGCGATGGTTTTCACGTGACGCCAAATCCGCTCAACGCACGCACGGTGTACTCGGCCTCGCAGTTCCTGGGACTGCAGCGCAACGACACCAAGACGTGGGAAGTGCAGGACATCCGCCCCGGTGATTCCACCGGACACATTGCCGGCCGTCGCAACTGGGAAACGTGGGGCAAGCCGGGCGCCACGCAGGTGCTGGGC
>CAIUOO010000457.1 GCA_903900795.1 uncultured Gemmatimonadota bacterium
CCAGAGCCTCGACCGACACTCGCGGCCATCGGGCGAGCGTAAGCCCATACGATCGAAGCGGGTACGGACTCTTTCGAATCATCCACAAGATCGGCAGGCACAACAGGACGATGCCGACGGCGACTGTGGTGTTCAAACTCGGACGAACCGACGGATCGAGGCGCGTGAGAATCGACGTGCCGATCGAATAGATTGCCATGAGCCCGAGCATCGACATCGCGAACGTGCCGGCGGTGATGCGCGCACGTGTCTGATCAAGCTCGTTCTTCATTGCCGCCGCCGCCGTGCCGCCCAACTGGCGGAGTCGACTCGACAAGAGTTCGACCAGGCTCAGCATGATCTGCGTACGGATCCCGCGGCCGATTTCAGACTGCGTGAGTTCGTCGACATTGAGTGTCCATACGTCGACGTGGCCGATCGCGACCACCGACGCGGAGGCAGGGCGATTCTCCGCCATCTTCATCTCACCGACGAGCTCGCCCGCTTCAATGTGCGCCAGGAGTTGCGTTTGCTCGGAAGCCGTATTCTTCAGAATCGCCGCCCGGCCACTTCGGACGATGTGAACAAACGGATCCATGACGCCTTCCGTGATGATCGATGCGTCTGATTCGTATGCGTTCTCGCGGAGCACGCCGCGCAAATAGCGACGCTGCGCGTCGTCGAGGCCGCAAAAGATCGGCGTGTACCACAGCTCGTCCTCAGTCACAGCCATCTCCGTGCATTCACTGATGCGATGTCTCCGGGCTCCAAGAAAGACTCCGTTTCGTTGTGTTGAACCAAGTCGCCGGGGCCCTGTGCATACGGCCCGACGATCGGGCCTCCTGACGCCTTTGTGCGGAAACGCGGCCCACGAACGCGAAATAGAACGTGGCGGGCTCTCCGCCGCGAATCACCGCATGCCGCGTGTTGCCGAACGTCGGGGTGGCACGAGACGACACAGGGCATTTTCGTGACCGGGAGAACAGGAAGTGTGGCGAAGCGGTTTACGTATTTCAATCGGGGGCGATTCGCGTCACGGCCGTACAACTGCGTCGTGACGTGGTCTTTGCCGGAAATGTGCACCGACACGCGGGTAAGGAATGACCCCGACAGCAGACTGTAATCAGCGGTTTCTCCTCGATAGCTGTCGACTACATAGACGATCTGCGTGAACGTGAAGAAGCTGATCGCGAGCGGCCGGAGAATGTGCGGCACCGACAAGTCGACACCCAGCAATGCGTTAAAATTCTGCAGGACAAAACCGGTGTACTTGTAGTAGCCGAGCAGCATCAGGTTCGAGGCGATGCCGATCGCCAGCGCCATGCGACGATTGCGTAATCGCCCGGGATCGACCCGTGTACCGGTGGCCCGGCCGCCTGATTGCGCGAGCGCGGTGCCTAAGCCGTAGTTCAGCAAGATCGATCCAATGATCAGCGCTGCCGATTCAGCCAAAACTAGATGACGAACGTCGCCGGCAGAAAGGCCAGGACAAACTGCCAGGAGCTAAAGAGCATGCACGGTTCTCACTGGGCGTGTCACAGGAGGTCGCCGGGAACGTGGATGGAGTGGACGTACTCGGATAAAGTGGACGCGTATTCATAAAGAATTTACGCGACGTCTCCTATCGCGCTCGAGCGTCACGCAGCATACTCCTCCCGCGCTCGCCTCGCCGCCTCCCTCGCATCAGCGTGACCGCCATGTCGCTCTTCTGTCTCCCGCTTCGCGCCGCACGACTCGCCGCCAGCGCGGCGATCGGTGTCGCGCTATCCGGCGCGCCCACCGCGGCGCAAACGGTGCAGCTCCGCTACGACGCATCCGTGGCACGCGGCCCGATCACCGGCCGCGCGTTCTTCTTCGTCGCGCGCACCGACCGCAGCGAACCACGCCAGCAGGCCAGCTCCAGTCGCAATAGTGAACCGTTCTTCGGTATCGACGTCGAGGCGCTGCGCCCTGGCCAAGTCGCTACGATCGACGCCACCACCCTCGGCTTTCCCGTCGCGTCGCTCAAACAGCTGCCGGCCGGCGAGTACTTCGTACAGGGCATGATCCTGCCGTACACGCAATTCACGCGCGCCGACGGCCACACGATCTGGGCGCACATGGATTTGTGGGAAGGGCAACGCTTCAACAACGCGCCGGGCTCACTGGTGAGCGCGGTGCAGAAAGTGCGTATCGACCCGGCCACCAATCCCACCATCGCGCTGTCGCTCACGACGGTGCTGCCGCCCGTGGCCACCCTCGCCGATTCGCCGTGGGTGCAGCGCTTCAAGATGACGTCGAAGAAGGTCAGTGCTTTCTGGAATCACGACATGCCGATCGGCGCCGTGGTGCTGCTGCCCAAGGGCTACGAGCAGAACACCACCAAGCGCTATCCCGTGGTGTACACGGTGGGTCACTTCAGCGAACGCGCGCCCTTCGGCTTCACCTTCGAGGGGTGCGAAACGCCCGAAACCGCGCAGGCCAAAGCCGCGCGCCTGGTGCGCAGTGCACGCGAACCGGGGTGCGAATTCCAGCAGGCGTGGACCACCGGCCGTGTGCCCGAGTTCATCGCCGTGTTCATTCAGCATCCCACCC
The DNA here is from genome assembly GCA_903900795.1 of uncultured Gemmatimonadota bacterium. Classification (GTDB taxonomy): domain Bacteria; phylum Gemmatimonadota; class Gemmatimonadetes; order Gemmatimonadales; family Gemmatimonadaceae; genus Gemmatimonas. Next base: position 2,554 of record CAIUOO010000457.1, read on the forward strand.
CGTTCTACGACGACAGCTACGTGCTGAACTCGGCCAACAACGGCCCCTACGGCGATGCGATCACGCAGGAGCTCATCCCCGAGATCGACCGGCGCTATCGCACCATTCCGTCCAGCCACGCCCGCACCCTCACCGGCGGCTCCACCGGCGGCTGGGACGTGCTCGCGTTGCAGGTGCACTATCCCGACGTCTTCGGCGGGGCGTGGTCGCTGTATCCCGACCAGCTCGACTTCCGCAATTATCAGTTCGGCAACGTGTACGCCGATGCCAACGCGTTCGTGATGAACGAGCATTCGTGGCTGCCGCGCGAAGTGCCGTCGAGCCGTTCGCCCGAAGGCATGACCGAGCTCACGATGCGCGAAGAGAACACCGCCGAGTTGGTGATCGCCACCAAGGGACGCTCAGGCGGCCAGTGGGATGGCTGGCAGGCGGCGTGGGCGCCGGTGGGTGCCGATGGCTATCCGAAGCCGCTGTGGGACAAGCGCACCGGCGTGATCGACAAGAGCGTGGCCGAAGCCATGCGCGCCAATGGCTACGATCTGCGCGACTACGTGGAGCGCAACTGGGCCACGATCGGGCCGCGCCTGGTGGGCAAGCTGCACGTGGCCGTGGGCGACATGGACAACTACTTCCTCAACCTCGGCGTGTACCGCTTCGAAACGTTTCTCGAAAGCACGAAGGCGCCGGGGAAAGGTCCGTACTACGCCGGCACGTTCTACTATGGTCGTCCGCTCAAGCCACACGGCTGGCAGCCGTGGAGCAATCAGGAGCTGCTGCGCATCATGGACGAACAGGTGAAGCGCAACGCACCGCGACCGTAGGCGGCACGTCCGCTGTCCTACAGCTGGCCTACAGCTGTCCCGTGCTGCCCCAGTTCGCCAGCTGCGCCACGTACGCGGGATCGGCGTAGCGCGTCGGCAGGAAGGCTCGTTCGTACTCCGGTCGCGCGGCACCGACAATCTGTGCGGCGAGCAGTTCGCCGCACGCCGGCGCCGCCATGAGACCGAAGCCTGAGAACGCGGCACACACGAACGCGCCGCGTGCACCGCTTGGCCCCACCAACGGACGGTTCTCCACGGTCTTGGTGTAGTAGCCGCCATCCACATACGCGTGCGGCAGCCGCTCGAGATACGTGGCGAGTCCGGGCGCAAGCGACGTCATGCCACGCAGCACCAGCTCCGGGTAGAGGGCATCGTCGGGCATCGGAAACTCCGGCGCGCTGAACCGATGCGCGCTGTGATAATCCCACAGCATCAACACCGTGCGACTGGCGCCGTAGCCTTCCGGACGTAGATGAATCCCCGCCGGCATGGGCTCGGTGAGCCAGCGCGTGGCCTCATCCGCCGCGAGCTCCGCGCGCTCCTCCTCGCTCCACTCGAGCGATTGCGGGTCATCGAGGATCACCAGGCCGGTGTCGCGATCGATCACACCGGCGGTGTCCTCGATCGCGATCTTGTAATGCGCTTCAGAAAACAGGGGTAGCTCGGCGCCGGCCAACGCGCCCACCTGCGCCGCATACGGGCCCGCCGCATTCACAAACACCGGCGTGGCAATGCGTAGCGTGGTGCCGTCGGTGCAGGCCACCTCCACCACGTCCACCGCACCCGACTCCTGCCGCACGCGCTCCACACGGCCACTCACCAACTGCACGCCGCCCGCGCGTGCTTCGTCCAGCAGATACATGCCCAGCTGCTGTCCGCTGAACCATCCGCATCGACGCGCGTGCAGCACTGCCACGATGTCGCGATGCATCCACGGAAAGTGCTGGCGAATGGCGTCGCGATCGAGAAAGAGGTCGGCACCCTCAGGCACGCCGCGAAAGCCGCGATGCGGACTGCGCTGGTACGCGGACGCCTCGGTCACCGACCGATACGTGCGCACCGCGCCCGCGCCCTGCTCCGTCGCGCGCTGTGCATCCGCCACGAACCGCTCGGCCGTCTCGGCATCACGCGTCGTGTACAGATAGCCACGTCGATTGAGACCGAAACGATCGTCACTGGCATCGGACCACCGCTCCAGCAGGTCGATGCTGCGATTCACCAGTTGCACCATCGCGTCGTCAGGCCCGGGCCACCAATTGCGATACGCTTCGGTGCTCTTGTCGCTGGTGAGCGTGAGCGGCGCCCGTTCGTCCACCAGCATCACGTTGCGCACGCCATTAGTCACCGCGAGCGCGTGCGCGGTGGCGATGCCCGCGATGCCGGCTCCGCAGATTACGACATCGGCCGAGGTCACGAGGTGGCGTCCAGCGTGGCATCCAGCGTGGCGGCGGCGCGTGTCGCCCAGAGGGCGCGCTCCACCATGACCGGCGTGAACTCGCGCGCGAACATCGCCGACAGCTGCTGAGAACGCTCACGCAGGGCCGTCGCGTACTTGGCGTAGTAGCCGTTGGTCCACGCCACCGGCCCGAGTTGCGGTACCTGCGCGGCCACGTCTTCGTCGAAAAACGGATAGACCGACGGGGCCATCACCGCCAGCAACGCCGACGCCGTCGCGGCACCGACACCCTTGAGCGCCACCAGCGCGGTCACCGGCTTCGTGGGGTGCGGGATCTGCTCGGCGGCCGACCGACTCGCAAGCACCACATCGTCCGGCGTATTACTGCGCACCAGCACGAGGTTGGGCGCCCGCCACACGCCGCGCGCCATCTTCCACTCGGTGATGCGCACCATTTCGTCGTGCAGCACATGGCCCGGCGTGCGTGACGCGATCAGCGTGGGCAACACGGTGCGGTACCACGTATCGTGCTCCACGAGCCTGCCCGATGGCACGGCGGCAATGGCAGCGTCGTATCCCGCGAGCGCGTCGACCCACCGGCCCTCGTGATTCGCCCCCCACAGCGGCTCCGCCGATCCACCCACGAGCGATGGCGTCCGCAGCCCGTTGGCCATTGCCTCGGCGGTCACTTCATCTCCACCTGCGATTTGAGCGAAGCCAGTCCATCTTCGAAGTCCGTGCCGATCATGGTGTCCATGTTCATGAAGACGCCGGCGATCTTGGAGAGGAAAGAATTCGCCCCCCGCATGGCCCACGTGACACGCGTACCGCCGTCGGTGGGTTCGAGATTGAACTCCACCACGTTATGTCCTTCGATCGGCTGCAGCATATCAAGCTGGATCGTGATCTTCGACGGCGGCATCAGCTCGCGCACCGTCATCGTGCCTTCGCCGGCCTTCGCGTTCCCGCTCCAGTACATGGTCGCACCGGCCGCACCGGGAGTGCCGTTGAACACCTTTTTCATTTGCGGATCGAGCTTGTCGTACGGCGACCACGCGCTCCACTGATGCAGGTCGGCGATCTTCGGATAGATCACGTCTGCGGATGCGGAGACGACCACTGAGCGCTCAATGGCGAACGCATCCGGCTGCCGCGACGCCACGAGCAGGAGCGCGCCCAGCAGGACAAGGAGAATGATGCTGACGGTCTTGATCATGCGCGTCTCGGCCGAGTGTGAGGGGAAACCGGGGGAGGCGCGGACTACGCGTCGGCGTTGGCGGCGGCAGCGACGTCGTCCACGAGTTCCTGCAGCTTGCCGATGGTATTCCAATTTCGCGCCGTCACGCGGTCACCGAGCAGCTCGGCCACGGCGTCGACGAGGCCGCTCTCTGAGGCGCCATCGGGCGCATGCTGGTACGCGGCGCGCGTGCCCAGCTGGAGGCGATCGTCGCCCCAGTCCTGCTCCAGTAGTGGCACGAGGGCGTGGCGATCGTAGGGGTCACGCCAGATCGACACGAACAGGCAGCTCGGGTCGACGTCGTCGCCGTCGAGGGTGTTCTCCTCGATAATGCGATCGAGCTCTGCGGCAGTGACCACCAAGGCCTGGGTGGACACCTTCATCCGTTGCAGGATGCCCTGTTCCAGGGCAATCGCGGCCTCTTCGGTGGGTTTGCCGTGGGCGGCGTACACCAGATTGCCGCTGTTCAACAGGGTCCGTGGATTACCGAAGCCGAGGCTGCGCGCCAGCTCGCGGAGCTCGAGCATGGGCACCTTTTTTGTACCACCAACGTTGACGCCACGCAGTAAGGCGATGTGGACGTCGTCTCGATCCCGGGAAATTCGTGCCATACCGGAGTATAGCCGCCGAGCGCCGGAGGGCCGAGCGCCGGAGGGCCGAGCGCCGGAGGGCCGAGCGCGGCGTCCGTCCAGGCACCGGGAGCCGGCGAACTTGACGGCGCCGGCTGCCGGGCGCCTCGTGGGGTACTCGTAGGGTACTCGTGGATGTAGGCAAGTTACCGTGCCATATGGAGCTAGGTCGCCGGGATCACCCAAAAAGAGTTGCCAGAGTGTTTGCGTTTCCGGGGAAGACCTTGTACCTTATGTGAAGCGATGCATGCGCCTCGGCGTATGGACAAGTTCCGATAGAAACGGGCCTGCCAAATCGAGCGGGTCTTTTTTGTTTGCAGCGCAGTCACCGAGTGGTGGCGACCGTCGTGAGGTTGATCACGAGTACCAGGTGGTTGGTTCCGTTCTGCATCGGCTCGTCTGTCCGCGTGCTCCGACTGACACCAGCACCATATCAGAAACAGGAGTATCGCGATGCGTACGACCGGCACTGTCAAGTGGTTCAACGACGCCAAGGGCTTCGGCTTTATCACCCCGGCGAACGGACAGAAGGATTGCTTCGTTCACCATTCTGCCATTCAGGGCGGCGGCTTCAAGTCGTTGACCGAAGGCGAGACCGTTGAGTTCGACATCGTGCAGGGCCAGAAGGGTCCGGCCGCTGAGAACGTCACGCGGATGGGTCGCTAATTCGGGCCTTCAGCCCTTTCGTCATGAGCGCGTCGCGTAACGCGAAGCGCCTATGACGTCCCGAAGCGCCGTGTGCCCGGACCTCTGTCCGCCACACGGCGCTTCGGCGTTGTCCCCTCTCACCGGGAACCACGCATGATTGAAAGCGCACCCGCCGAACGCGCGTTTGATCCGCGCGACACCGCGGCTCGTACGTCATTTTTGTCGTCACACCGCGCTCAGGCCGTCTGCACGCGCGAGTTTGCTCGTTTGTCCGAAGGTCTCGTCGCCGCCACGAAGGTGCTGGCGGTTCAGACCTCCATTGAACCGCCCACGGTTCGCCTGTCCCCCGATCGCTGCATCGTCCAGCTCGGACCCGTCGCCCTCACGGTCGCCTGGCTCCGCAATGGCACCGATGTCCCGGCCGCCGGACAGTTGCTGTGCATTGTGTGGCGCGGCGTGATCGCTCCGCGCGGTGAACACGCCCCCGAACGGCGTGGATGGCGGCAGGTGCCGGCCACCCCGCAATCGGTGTGGGAAGAAACCTGTCTTCCCTCGGCCACGAGCGAAGCCACATGGCATTGGCATCCGGAGTCGCTGGAACGCGAAGGCTATGCGTCCCTCGAACTCGCGGGCCGCTGTATCGATCAACTTCGGACGGCTCTCGAGGCGCTCCTGCAGGATGCGCCGATCGACTCCGGTTCCACGACCTAGTACGACGTGCGCATGACCAAGGAGGTTGTATGAAGGAAGACGCCATCGAATTCGAGGGAGTCGTGTCGGACGTTCTACCCAGCGCGATGTTCCGTGTCGATCTCGAAAACGGTCATTCATTGCTGGCCACCATGGCGGGAAAGATGCGCAAGTTCCGCATCCGCATCCTCGCCGGTGACAAGGTCACGGTCGAAGTCTCGCCGTACGATCTGAGCCGCGGACGCATCACGTTCCGCCACAAGTAGCTCCGTCACGTCACTGCTGACGCAGTGCGATTTCGCACTGCGCGGCAGGCGGTGGCGCCGGACGCCGCGATCCGATGTAGGCATTTACCGGATACTCCGCGGCCTCAAACATGCCGAGGATGTGGGGAGCACCATGACGCCCCCACTTCAACGGACCGTGCTATGGATTTCCTTCCGACCCCGCTGCATCCGCTGATCGTGCACCTGCCGATCGCGATGACCGTGCTATTGCCCCTTTTCGGACTCGGGGCCCTGATCGCCATCCGGCGCGGCGCCCGTGTCTTGCCCGTGTGGGGCCTCGCCACCGCCATGATCGCGCTGACGCTTGGCAGTGGCTTGCTGGCCAAGGAAACCGGTGAAGACGAGGAGGACGCGGTCGAAAAGGTGGTCGCCGAGGAGTCGATCGAGCCCCATGAAGAGGCGGCGGACGCGTTCACGCTGGCCACCGGCGTGGTCTTGGTGATCGCGGGCGTCGGGTTCGTGCGCGGCGGCGTGGGCTCGACGGCGCGTGGCGTGGCGGCGGCAGGCACCCTCGCGGTGCTGTATATGGGCTACAACGTGGGGCACACTGGCGGACAGCTGGTGTACCGCGACGGTGCGGCGTCGGCCTACACCACGCCAGGCGGGCGGTAGCCGATCTCAAGCAGATGGTCGATGGAAAGAAAGCGCGGGGTCGGCAGGGCGTCCCACATACACCACTGCCACTCGGCGCACTTCTCCGGCTCACGCACCTCGGGCGCCCCATCGATGGACGACGCCAGCACGAAGAGCGTGACGTAGTGCTTCCCTGCGTCGACGAATATGTCGTTGGTGTATGGCCCATAGCCGATCACGGTGACCGCGAGGCCCGTCTCTTCCGCCACTTCGCGAATGGCGCACTGCGCGATCGACTCACCCCATTCGAGATGGCCACCGGGGAACTGCCACGTCGCATGGCCGTGTGACGCGCTACGACGTCGCCCGACCAGCACCCGTCCCTCGCGGATCACGATGACGGCAACCCCGATGCGTGGCACGCCGGTGGTCGGCACGCCGGTGGTGGGGAAGCGCTCTACTTCCATACTGCGATCGCATCGAGCGGTTTCCTCGTCAGATCCGGCACCGCGGCCTCGGCGGCGGGATACCCGACGGGCATGACCAGCATCGCCTTTTCGTTGGCGGGGCGCTGCAGCAGGTCGCCCAAGAACCCCATGGGACTCGGCGTATGCGTGAGGCAGACGAGTCCCATGTTGTGAATGGCGGAGATGAAGAACCCGGCGGCGATGCCGCAGGACTCCTGCGTGTAGAAGTGCGTGCGCTTCTCGCCATTCGGGAAGAATCCGTACGACTGCCGGAAGAGCACGACCACCCACGGCGCATCGGTGAGGTGCGGTTTGTTCTCATCGGTGCCAAGGGGGGCCAACGCCTCGAGCCACTCCGGAGTGGCGCGTCCGGCATAGAACGCGCGCTCCTCGGTTTCGGCGGCCTCGCGGATCTGCTGCTTGAGCGTCGCATCGGAGACAGCGACGAAGGTCCATGGCTGCTGATGCGCACCACTCGGCGCGGTGCCGGCCGAACGGATCGCCAGTTCAATGAGCTCGCGGGGGACGGAGTCGGTGCTGAAGTGCCGGGTCGTTCGGCGCCGATCCATCTGCGCGAAGTAGGCGCGCGCGCGCGCGCGAGAGACGTCGGGCGTGAGACGCTCGTACGCGAGCGGGACGAAGGGAGGCGCGGAGGTCATGAAAGACGAGGGAGAAGGGTGGTGCTTGGGATGAACGGCGCCAAGAGTTAGGGGCGCGAAGAGTGAACGGCGCGAAGGTAACGGGCGCGAAGAATGACGGGCGGAACGGCGAACTGCGCCAACAGCTGAGCTCTGAGCTCTGGGCTGTTGGCGCAGTTCGTTGTTCACGCGGTTCATTTTTCGCGCTGGTCATGCATAGCGCCGTTCACTCTTGGCGCCGTTCACTCTTGGCGCCGTTTGCCGGTGATCACGGCCACGGCAGTACGATCACCGGAAACCGCGGCCGCGCCGTCGGATCGTCATTCCCGTCCATGAAGCGCGCGATGTCATGCCGCGCCGAGGCCACGTGCGCTTGTACGGCGGCGTCGGTCGACGATACGCCGGCGAGCTGCGTGTCGAGCGCCTTCACATGCATGAGGGCGCCGGCGCGCACATCGGGCATGGCCCGCTTGTCGCCGGCCAGGTCGAGGATCGCATCAAGGGCAGCGCGCTGCGCGGCACGTTGCACGGCCTTGTCGGCGGCCGCGGTCGCGGCGGTGCTGCCCCACGTACGCTGCACCACGGCACGCAGCACTTCGTCGAGCGAGAGGGCGGCGTTGTCACGTCCCGCGATCAGCACCACCCGCGCGAGGCGCTCGCGGTCGAGCAGATAGCCGATGACTTCCGTGGCGAGGCCGCCGGCCAGCGTGACGGCGTCGAACGTCGTGCCGCCGTTGCTGTCGATCCACGTCATGTCGGCGTTGAATCCCGGCGGTGCGGGCGGAATCATTTTTTGCACACGCTCCGGCACCGTGAGCTCGCTCGGCTGAATGGCGTCCAGCGCCATCGTGAGCGCACGACGCTGCGTCGCGGCGGGCACGATGGTGGTGGGCGTCTGGCCGTCGCCGCGCAGCGTGAACGTGAAGTCCATACCGCCCACATTCTTGGCGAGTCCTTCCAGCGAGTAGCGGTGATGCAGGTACACGTGCGCGAAGCGCATGTTGAGCAGCGCCATCGGCTCGCCCGGCTTGATCGCGCGCTCGTCGAACTTTTCCATCAGCACGCGACGCAGCTTCGACGTGCGTTCCACGGCGTCGAACATCGTGGCGCCTTCCACCCAGCGCGTCACTTCCGGAATCGATCCGTTCGCACTCGCGTACTGGTCGTTGATGAAGCGCACGTTGCGCGCCAGGCCGTCCTTCATGATCGCGTCGAGTCCCTTCGCTTCCGACGCGCTGTCGGCGTACCAGGTGTAGCCGAGCTTGATGGCGAGCGTGTCCCACGCACCGGGGCCCTTGCGATACGCGTCGCGCAGATCGGGCGTGCCGTCGGCGGCGAGGGTGATGAGCGGATACGGATAGTCCATCACCGACGTACGGCCCTGCGAGTGCGCGATGTAGTTGTGCGACAGGCCGAGCGTGTGTCCGATTTCGTGGGCGGCGTGCTGACGACGGCGCGACATGGCGAACGTTTCGGCGTCCACGTTCGGGCCGCGCGGACCGGAGGCGGGTACCATGCCGGCCCAGATGTTGTAATCGACCAGCGAACGCCAGGCGTCCATGCGCACCATGGCACGGATGATTTCGCCGGTGCGCGGGTCGCTGTAGCTGGGGCCCACGCTCGGGCCAGGGCCGGAGCGATGCACCCACATGAGCATGTTGTAGCGGGCGTCCATCGGGTCGGCGCCGGCGGGGAGATCGAGCACGCGGAAGGCATTCTTGAAGCCGGCGGCCTCGAATACCTTGGCCCACCAGTTGCCACCCTGCCGCAGCGCTTCGCGATACTGCGGTGGGATGCCGGGATCGAGATAGTAGGTGACCGGCGTGACGGGCTCTACGAGTTCACCGCGACGGTACGCGGCGGGATCCTTGGGCACGAGGCGCCAGCGATTGATGAATCCCGCGCGATAGGTGCCGTCGAAACCCTGCGACAAATCGGCGAACTGCGTGCCGCCGTAGCCGAAGCGCGGATCGAAATTGCGCGGGCGATAGCTGGTGGGATCGGGGAGCACGACCAGCGAGTGGTGCTCCTCGAAGGTCATCGCCTTGGGGTCGGGGGCTGCCCGGCGCGCGAGTCCGCCGGGGGCGTCGCTCACGAAGGTGAGTACGGCATGCACTTCGGCGTTCTTCGGGAACGCCTTGGTGCGCGCGGTATCGAGCCAACTGCGCGTCGCGTCCACGCGATACGCGCCAGCCGAGCCGCCAGCGCCCACGCCACCCGGTCCGGCGCCGCCGCGGAGGGCGTCGGCTACACCATAGGCGTCGGCCAGGAAGAGTGACGTGGCGTCGACGGTGGTCACGCCGTCCTTCTCGCCGTCAACGGTGAACGAGGCCACGACCGAGCGCGGGAAGGCATCGGAGGCCGCCTGCTGGTTGCCGGCGTCGCCGTTGGGTGCCCGCGCGCTCCAGTTATCCCGCACCATCAGCACGCGGTTGCCGCGTCGCTCGAGGCGCACGACCACGCTCTGCCCCATCTGGGCACGATCGAGACCGGGGCCATTGGCCTGTCCGAGGCCGGTCGTGAGCGTGACTTGGTGCAGGAAGTCCTTCCCCATCTGCGCGGCAGGAATGTCGAGCAAGGCGCGATTGCGGGCCTCGTCCACGCGGACGCGTAGGAACGGGGCGTCGGACGCTTGGGCGGACAGGCCTGACGTGACGCCGGTGAGGGCGACCGCTGCGGCGGCGAGCCATCGCGGCAGCGAACGTGGACGGAACTGGGGCATATGGCGCGGGACGAGGTGGAGGTTCGGCGAACCTCCGATTGTAGCACCGGCAGCGAGGGGTGCGCCATCCGTGCGGGGGTGGGAAAACGGCAACGGCAATGGCACCGGCAACTGCCAGAACACGGAGACCACGGAATTCACCGAAACAACACGGATAAGCCAAAAGCGCTTCATCGTGTTTCGCGCAGTTTGCTTATCCGTGTTGATTCGGTGTGCTCCGCGTCATTCGTGTTCTGGCTTTTTTCTGTTGCGGTTGCCGTGACAGTGGCTGTGGCCGCTCCCTCGATCATCGCGCAGGCGTTACCGTACCACCGCGCCATCCGTCGCCCAAGCGTGACATAAACTGGCCTCTGTTGAGTGTTGTCTTACCTCAACGCCCAGAGCATCCGATGATCATCACGAAGTCGTCATGGCCGCGCACCTGCTGGCCGCTTTCGCTGGCTGCACTTACTCTCGCGTCACCCGCCCTGCTGTCGGCGCAGTCCGGTGGCACAGTTGCTGGCGCCATCACCACCGCCGACGGCAATCGCCCGGTCGAGCGGGCCACGATCTCGGTGAGCGGCCGAGATGCCCGGGCCACGACGGACGTCTCCGGACGCTATCAGATCGGCGAGCTGCCAGCCGGCTCATACTGGATCGTGGCGCGCGCGATCGGACTGCTGCCCGACAGCGTGCAGCTCTCGATTGTCGCCGGTCAGACGGCGCGCGGGAACCTCGTCCTCAAGCGCTCGACCACCACGCTGCAGCAGGTCGCCATCACCGCGCAGAAACGCAGCGAGTCGGTCCAAGACGTGCCGGTGGCGGTGACCGCGCTCACCGCCGACTTCCTCACCAAGCAGAGCATTCAGCAGTTCGATGCGCTCTCGGCGTTCGTACCGGGGCTCAACGTGCAGCTGCAGAGCCCGAACAATCCGGGCTTCGTGATTCGCGGTATCACCTCCGACGACGGCACCAGCTACGTGGAACCGCGCGTGTCGGTGTTCCAGGATGGTGTGTCGATCTCGAAGTCCCGCGGCTCGGTCGTCGAGTTGTTCGACCTCGAGCGCGTGGAAGTGCTCAAGGGTCCACAAGGCACGCTGTTCGGACGCGGCGCGCAGATCGGCGCGGTGCATGTCATTCAGAACAAGGCCGTGAACAAGCGCGAGTCGTCGGTGGCGATCGGCGGCGGCACGTTCAACGAACTGTATGCCAACGCGATGGTGAATGCGCCGCTGGTGGACGGCAAGCTGTTCGGACGCGTGGCCGCGATTTATAACAAGCGCGACGGCTTCATGACCAACGCCGCCGGCGGCACGCTGAACGGCAAGAACACCGGCGCCATTCGTGCCTCGCTGCGCTGGTTGCCCACGACCACCTCGACGCTCGACATCATCGCGAACGTCCAGACGGACGATTCCCCAGGCACGTCGTTCAAGAGCACGCGTTTCGCGCCGCCGGCCGGCAATGCCACGCCGTTCACGCGCGCAGGGCTCAATGGTGGCGACTCGCTCGGCATCAACCGACAGGTCGGTGGCCTCACGCTGCTGTACAATCAGCAGCTGTCGCCGGCGTGGACGCTCACCAGCATCACGGCTGGCCGCCGGTTCTACAGCGACGAGGCATTCGATGCCGACGGCACGCTGGCGCCGGTGCTGCAGTTCCGTGAAGTGGCAGAAGGCAGTCAGGCCAGCCAGGAACTGCGCTTCGCGTACGACAAGGGCGGCAATCTCACCGGTTTCGCCGGTGCCAGCGGCTTCTGGGAGCGCGGCAGTCAGCGCGTTCCGTTCAGCACGGATGAGCGCAGCCTTTTCGCGCTGCTCACCGGGCAG
>CAIUOO010000458.1 GCA_903900795.1 uncultured Gemmatimonadota bacterium
AGCCGACGGGCGGATGCAGCCCGTGGCCAGCACGCCAGCGAGAAGCATGGCCGTCGTGGCCACGGTACGAGCGGAGCGGTGGAGCGCGAGACACGTCGGCAACGTTGAATCCTCTGGTGTGATACGGGGAGGTGCAGCGGTAGAACTATGGAGTGACGAGCTCGAGCAGCTGACGCACGATGCGTTCGGTGAGTCCCCAGACGATATGCTGCTCCACGCGAAACGCCGGGAAGGTGGCGCGGTGCCCGTTGATCTCCACGACATACTCGGCCTGCGAGCTTTCGTGCTGCAATTGCGCGAGCGGCACCCAGAAAGTGGCCGCCACTTCTTCGCTCGGCGTGAGCGTGACGTCGGGTTCAACGATCGCCACGAACGGCCGGATGATGATCGGCGGCAGCGAGCGATTGCGCGGCGCGAGATCATCGAGGCGGCCAAGCATTCGCCCCTGCGTGAGATCGAGCGCGAGCTCTTCCTGCGTTTCCCGAACGGCGGTGACTTCGAGCGACGCATCACCGGGTTCGAGGCGGCCACCGGGGAATGCCATGTGGCCGCTCCACGGATCACGCGCCAATTCGGCGCGCTTGATAAACAACAATTCGGGCGCACCGTCGACCACACGCAACACCGCAGACACCGCCGCCAGCCGCGACTCGGCCAGCGGTGACGCATCGACGGACACACGACTCGCCAAACGTCTGGCAAGTCGCGACACATCCGCGTGCTGGAGCGCCTGCTGCACGCGTCGGTCGCGCGCGGAATCGCTCAGTCGGCCACCGCGCCGCCGGAGGCGACCCAATCACGGAACCCCCCGGCCAGCGAGGCAACGTTCGTGTAGCCCATGTCGATCAGCGTGCGCGCCGACAGCGCGGAGCGATTGCCGCTGGCGCACATGAGCACGACCTGTGCGTCACGGGGCACGCGCGATTCGATCTGACTCTCGAGGACGCCGCGGCCGATGTACTGTGCCGGTGCCGCGTGGCCAAGGTTCCACTCGTTCTGTTCACGGACGTCGATGAGCACCACCGGCTCACCGGCAGCGAGGCGGTCCTGTACTTCGCGCGCCGTGACTTCGGCGACGCTCGCCTTCGCTTCGGCGATGAGTTGCTGGGCGGTTCTCATAGTCATACTCGGTGGTGAGTTATTCAACGTGCGAAACAGGGGTGGGATGCACGGACAAGGTGCGCGCGTCGGCATCCAACGTCGCCATCGCGCCGAACGGCACCGTCCACTGATCCGAAATATGGCCGACCGGGATTCCCTGGAGCGTCGGGACCTGTAACGCGTCCGCCAACTCCGTCACGATCGCCTCGACGGTGCGCGTGCCGTCGTCGGTGGTGTCGGGACAGTCGGTGCAGTGCCCGAACGCCACGCCAACACAGCCGTTGAAGGCACCCGACAGCCGCAGTTGCGTGAGCATGCGATCGAGACGGTACGTGGCCTCGCCGACGTCCTCGAGCACCACGATGGCGTCGCGACCATCGACGGCCCACGGTGTGCCACACAGCGACGACAGCAGCGCAAGATTGCCGCCGACCAGCCGCCCGGTGGCGTGTCCCCCGCGCACGACGCGCGCATCGACGGCCGCACCACAGCTGTCGGTGCCAGCCTGCAACGCGCGCACGAGGGAGTCGCGCGAAAAATCGGAGAGGGGCGCGCGGGCCGTGGGACCGTGGTAACTCACAAGACCGGCGTGCTGCCACGCGGCATGGAGGGCCGTGATGTCGGAATAGCCGAGCAACGCTTTCGGAAAGCGCTGCAAGAGTTCGACTGAAAGTCGCGGCAGCAAGCGTGCCGCGCCATAGCCGCCCCGCAGGCACCAGATGCCGTCGATGCGGTCGTCCTGCAGCGCGTCGAGGAGATCGTCGCCACGCTGCGCATCATCGCCCGCGAAGTACCCGGTGCGACGGAGGGCATGCTGACCGACCGCCACCTCCCACCCTAACGACTCGGCCGTCGCGACGGCGCGCGCGAGCTCATGGGGCCCCTGCAGCGGTCCGGATGGCGAGATCATCGCGACGCGGGCGCCGGCGGTCAGCGGTGGCGGCACCCGGAGGGAACGCGCGCGAACTGCGCCACGAGGGTTACCCTCGGAAAGATCGAAAGTACCAGCGGCCGCGACCATGTGTGAACGTATCGGTCCTGACTCGGGGGAGCAACGGAATGGCCTCGACTCGTCACGATGCGTGCGGAGCGCTGCCGCTGAGCGAGCTGGGCGGCGAGCTTGAAATATCATGCTGAGCTTTCTCCCGGGTTTACCGTCTGTCTCGCTGCTGGGTGCCGCGTCGGCGGCCCTCGCCGCCACGCCGTGGCTGGCCGCTCCGATCGTGTTGGCCCGGCGGCTCCGGACCACGCCCAGCCTCGACGACATCGACCTGGCGGGCACCACCGCCGCACCGACGCCCCGGGTGAGCATCGTGCTCCCCGCGCGCAACGAAGCGGTTCACATTGCCGCCTGCGTGCGCAGCATCCGCGCGTCGACGTGGCCCGACCTCGAGCTCATCGTGGTGGACGATCACTCCACCGACGGCACCGGAGACCTGGCCCGCGAGGCCGCCGCGGGCGACCCCCGGGTCACGATCGTGAACGCTCAGGACTTGCCGCCCGGCTGGTTCGGAAAGCAGTGGGCGTGTCAGTCGGGCGCGGCGCATGCCACAGGCTCGCTGTTGCTCTTCACCGATGCCGATACACGTCATGCCCCCGACCTGGTAGGGCGCATGGTCCGCATGCGCGAACGGCGAGGCGCCGAGCTGCTGTCGGTGGCGGGACACCAGGCGATGGGCACGGTGTGGGAGCGCGCCGTGCAGCCGTCGGTGTTTACGCTGATTCTCACGCGATATGGTGGGGCGGACGCGATGGAGCGGGCCACCAATCCGCGCGATGTGGTGGCCAACGGGCAGTGCTTCATGCTGTCGCGGCGTGTGTACGACGCCATCGGTGGCCATGAGCCGGTGCGCGGGTTCGTGGCGGAAGACGTGATGATGGCGCAGGCGATTCAGGCGCGCGGGGATCGCGTGTCGCTGGCGCTTGGCATCGGCCAGCTCAGCACGCGCATGTACGACGGCCTGAGCAGCCTCATGAAAGGCTGGGGCAAGAACATGTACGCCGGCGGACGGCACGCCATGTGGTGGGGCGCGGTCGGTCAGCGACTGTATCCGCTCTTTCTGCTGTCGTTTCCGCTCGGCGTGCTGATGCCGTTCGTGGCGCTGGCGTGGTGCGTGGTCGCTATGCTGCTGGGCGGCGCGGCGAGCACGGCCCTGCTGCTGTGGAGCGCCGCCACGAGCGCGGCAATATTGACGTCATTCGCAGCGGCGAACCGGCTCAATGGTGATCCGATTCGCCGCGCGCTGCTCGCCCCGCTGGGCGGGGCGATCGTGCTGGCGATTTGCGTATCGGCGATCGCGCGCGGCAACAACGTGCGCTGGAAAGACCGCGGATACGTGTCGCAGTAGGGCGCGTGCTACTGCGCGAGCCGTTCCGCGCGTTTGAAGTACGCGGCGCGAAGTTTGTGCGCCACCGGGCCCGGCGCGCCGGTGCTCACCGTGTGGTCGTCGATCGTGGTGACCGGCAGGATGAAGCTGGTAGCGCTGCTCATGAAGCACTCGTCGGCCGCCTTCGCCTGCGACACGGTGAAGGCCCGTTCGCGCACCGGCACGCCGGCGGCGTGCGCCAGTTCCAGCACGACGTCGCGCGTGATGCCAGCGAGAATGTCGCTCGACAACGGACGCGTCTGCACGACGCCGTCGTTCACGATCCACAGATTGCTCGAGCCGCCTTCAGTCACGAGACCGTCCTCGTGCATCATCGCTTCGAAGGCACCGGCGGCGCGCGCCGCCTGCTTGGCGAGCACCTGCGCCAGCATGCTGGTGCTCTTGATGTCGCAGCGCGCCCAGCGCATGTCCGGCACCACGTGCAGTCGCACGCCCGAGGCATTCGGATCGGCACGCAACAGCTTCGGTCGCGCGTAGGCGAACATCGTGGGCGTCACGTTCGCCGGGAACGGGAAATCCCGCTCGGCCACACCGCGCGTGACCTGCAGATACACGAGTCCCTCGTCGACACCATTGTCGGTGGCCAGCTGCTGCATCACGCCCAGCCACGCGGCCGCCGGCTGCGTATTCGGGATGCCGATCGCGGCGAGCGAGCGCCCCAACCGCACGAGATGCCGGTCGGCATCGAGCAGCTTGCCGTTCAACACCGCCGCGACCTCATACACCCCGTCGCCGAAGAGCAGGCCGCGATCGAAGATGGACACGTGCGCGTCCTGTTCCACGACGAAGGATCCGTTAAGCCAGCAGACGGGCATGGGAGTCGTGCGATGAGGGAAAGGAGGAGTGCGCGTACTCAGAGCAGCGCGCGCAGCAGACCGACGGAGGCGCCGGCCAACAGCACCCAGCCGCTGCCGATACGCGCGAACATGAGCACGGCCGACGCTCCGCCCAAGATAGCCAAGGCGACCGGATCGGGGGCGATGTGGCGCGCCATAACGAGGACCACCGAGGCCATCAGTGCCAGTGACGCCGCGTTCACCCCGTCGAGTGCCGACGACCAGCGGCGGGAGCCGCGCAGCGTCGCCACATAGGGCGCGGTGAGGGCCACCCCCACGAAGGCGGGCAGGAAGATCCCGGCCGTGGCGGCGGCCGCGCCGGCGTGTCCGGCGATGAGATAGCCCACGAAAGTGGCGGCCGAGAAGACAGGACCGGGGGTGACCTGTCCCACGGCGATCGCATCGAGCAACTGGGCGTCGGTGAGCATGGCGTGCCGCAGCACGAACTCGCCGCGTAGCAACGTGAGCAGCACGTAGCCGCTGCCGAAGAGCACGCTGCCGATCTTGGCGAACGACAGGAACACGGCGGGCGCGCTCATGGGCGCGCTCATGGAGGTGGCGGCGACGGCGCCGAGGGCCGCCAGTTCGCGCTGGTCGGTGTCGGTGTCGGTGTCGTCGTGGACGGTGGCGCGGGCGATCACGAGCGGGGCGAGAATGGCCAGCACCAGCACCGTGATTTCCGATACACCCGCAAGCGCCGCAACGAAGCTGGCCGCCGCCACCAGCGCGGCCCAGCGCGAGCGCACCAGACTGGCGCGCAGTCGCCAGAGCGCCTGCACCACGACCGCCAGCACCACCGGCTGCAGTCCCGCCAGTATCGCCGGCGCGTTCACCCGCGATCCGCCCTGTACGTACGCGATGGCGAGGACCCACACGAGCACGACCGCGGGCACGATGAACGACACCCCGGCCGCCCAAAGCCCCGGCCAGCCGGCGCGTCGGTAGCCGATGTGAATCGCGAGCTCGGTGGAGTTCGGGCCGGGGATGAGGTTCGCGGCGCCCACGAGATCGACGAAGTCGTCGCGGCTGATCCACTGCCGCCGCATCACGATTTCGTCTTCCATGGCGGCGATGTGCGCGGCCGGTCCGCCAAATGCGGTGAGGCCAAGCCGCCCGAACACCCGCGCCACCTCACGCCAGGAACCGGCGTCGGCGTGGGGCGCGGCCTGAGGCGTCGGGTCGACCGGTGTTGGCATCCCGCAAGGTGCCGTGTGTGCACGCGCTCGGAAAGCACCGCCGGCACACTTCGGGTGACACACGTTTGCCCGCGTGATCCCACTGTGGCCGTGTGCTCACACTCCGCGCCGCCGCCCAACTGCTCGCGCAGGCCGACTCCCGCCAGTCGCTGCGCCCGATCGCCCAGGCCATGGGCTTCACCGCCACCCCCACCGCGCTCTCCGCCGACGGGCGCGATCGCCTGCACATCGATGCGCTGGCGAGCAGCGCCGATCTCGTGCGCGGCACGGGCACGTTGCGGCTGCTGTGCGCCGAACTGGCGCCTCCCACCGATCTCGCCGGCGCCACCGATCCGCGCGAACTCACCAAACGGCTCGCGGCGCTAATGGTGGCGCAGGCCCCGACGCGTCAGTGGTGCCTGATCACGCTCGACGCGCGTCGGCGCACCCTGTGCATCGCCACGGTGTGCACGCATGGCAGCGGTCCGCGCGTGGCCGCCCTCCGCATCGATCGTACCCGTGTAGTCGACTCCGATGCCGACACGCTCCGCGCACTCGCCGCCGTGCCGGAACAGGAGGCGCTGCTGCGTCACGCGCGTTTCACCGACATCCTGCGACGCGAAGCGCTGTCGAATCGCTTCTACGGCATTCTGGAGCGCGCCGTGACCACGCTCGCCACCGATGTCACCGGCCCAACGGCGCACACCGCGCTCCCCGCCGAACGCCGCGAACTGGCGCTGCTCTGCACGAGCCGGTGTCTGTTCCTCGCGTTTCTGGAAGCCAAGGGATGGCTCGATCATCGGCTCGACTTCCTGCTACACCACACCACCGCGCAGCTCGAAGCGGGCGGCCAGCTGCATCAGCAACTGCTGCGCCCGTTGTTCTTCGGCACGCTGAACACCCCGCGCCGCGACCGCGCACCGGCGGCCCGGCGGTTCGGTGCGGTGCCGTTTCTCAACGGCGGGCTGTTTTCCCCGACACCCCTCGAGAAACGCCATCGCACGCTGCGCTTCAGCGATGATGCGATCGCGCATCTCGTGGGATCGGTGCTCGACCGGCATCGCTTCACGGCGCACGAAGACTCCGCCAGCTGGTCGGAAGCGGCGGTCGATCCCGAAATGCTTGGACGCGCCTTCGAATCGCTCATGGCCACCGACGAACGCCGTCGCTCGGGCTCGTTCTACACGCCCCCCGCCCTCGTGGATCAGGTCGTTCGCGATGCCCTCTTCACCGCCCTGCCCGATCTCCCCGCCGATGCGCTCGACGACACCACCACGCCGCTCCTGCTCTCGCCCGCCACCACCGACGCCCTGCACCGCCTGCGCATTCTCGACCCGGCCTGCGGCTCGGGCGCCTTTCTGGTGCACACGCTCGAACGACTCAGCACCCTGCTGCGACGCACGCAGCTGGCGTCAGCCACGCTTCCTGCCACGCCGACCGCCCCCGACGTACACCACATCAGACGACAGCTCCTCACGCACAGCATCTTCGGTGTCGACCGCAACCCGGTCGCCGTCTGGCTCTGCGAATTGCGTCTCTGGTTGTCGGTGGTCATCGAATGCGCGGAAACCGACATCACCCGCGTGCCGCCACTGCCCAATCTGGATCATCACATCCGCGTGGGAGACTCGCTCGCCGGCGGCAATTTCCTATTCGCGCCTCCCAGCGCCCGCGTCCTGACCGCGCTGCGCGAGCGTTACACCCGCGCCACCGGCCCGCGCAAACAGTCCATCGCCCTCGCTCTCCAGCGCGAAGAGCGGCACCGCGCGATGGCCGCCCTCTCCACCCAGCGCGATACGCTTCGCGCCGAACGCGCCGCCCTTCTCAGCACACTCCGCGCGCGCGACTTGTTCGGTCAACGGCGCACACCCAGCCGCGCCGATGTCGCCCGTCTCGACGCGCTACGCGGGCAGTGCCGCGAGCTATCGACGGCGCGCGCGAAACTCGCCGACGGCGGCGCGCTGCCGTTCCGCTTCGTCACCTACTTCGCCGACGTGGCCGCCGCCGGCGGCTTCGATGTGCTCATCGGCAATCCTCCGTGGGTGCGACCACACGCCCTCGCTCAACGCGAGCGCGAACAGCTGCGCCGCGAGTTCCGCAGCATGCGCGCCGCCACCTGGCACGCCGGTGCCGCCCGC